>JANLQE010000207.1:0-8989 GCA_031367625.1 Bacteroidota bacterium | reverse complement strand
GTTCAGGGCATGCCCACATTTGTATCTGCAACACCTTATGGCATCATGCTTTTATTAAAATATTACCAAATTGATACTTCAGGCAAACATGCAGTGGTAATAGGCAGAAGTAATATTGTAGGAAGACCCATCAGTATTTTGCTTAGCCAGAATACTACCCCCGGAAACTGTACGGTAACGGTATGCCATAGCCGCACTAAAAATTTAAAAGAAATTTGTTTGCAGGCAGATATTATTGTGGCCGCATTAGGCAAAGCATCTTTTTTAACTGAAGATATGGTAAAAGAAAAAGCAGTAGTAATAGATGTAGGAATTACCCGTATTGCTGATGCGGCTAAAAAAACAGGGTATGCACTTAAAGGCGATGTGGATTTTGAAAATGTAGCGCCAAAATGCAGTTACATAACCCCAGTGCCTGGGGGCGTAGGCCTGATGACTATTGCGGCATTACTGATGAACACTTATACTGCATGTACACAAAATAATTAATGATTTTGAGGTTTAAAGATTTAAAGAAAATTCATTGAATACAATAAATATTATAGCAACAGAAACCACAGAAATGTTACCGGTAATGGAACATTTTTATACCATACAGGGTGAGGGTTATCACCAGGGCAGGGCAGCTTATTTTATAAGGCTTGGCGGATGCGATGTGGGTTGTGTGTGGTGCGATGTAAAGGAAAGCTGGGATGCCCATAAACATCCAGAATTATCTGTAGCATTTTTACTGGATGAAGTAAAAAAAACGCCTGCAAAACTGATTGTAATTACCGGCGGTGAGCCACTGATGCATAACCTTAATAATCTTACAAAAAAATTACAACTAAACGGTTTTGAAACTAATATAGAAACTTCGGGATCTTCTCCGTTAAGCGGAAACTGGGACTGGATATGCCTTTCGCCAAAAAAATTTAAAGCGCCCCTGCCGGGAGTGGTTTCCGCAGCCAACGAATTAAAAGTAGTTGTATTCAACAAATCTGATTTTAATTGGGCCGAAAAATATGCACTGCTTGTTTCCAAAAATTGTAAATTGTATTTGCAGCCGGAGTGGAGCAAGGCCCAAAGTATAACGCCCCAGATAATTGATTATATTAAAGCTCACCCGCAATGGGAGCTTTCTTTACAGATTCATAAATACATCAACGTTCCTTAAATATTTTTTTTTTATTTTCAGGCTTGCACTTTTAACACTATTGAAATATTTAAAACAAAATTTCGTTTTATCTTCAATTCCCTAAAGTTAAAAATGAAAAAAATAAAAGCCATTTCTTATAAAACTTTTTTGCTGTTAATTTTTACAAACTGCCTTTTCACAGTTTCCTACGGCCAGTGGTACGATCCTGAAAAAGTAAATAAAAAAGCAGGCGATATTTATGCACAGGCTTATGAAGAAGCAAGGGATGGCAAATACAACCAGGCAATAGCCAACCTGGAAAAAGCAATTAAAATAGAGCCAAAATTTGTAGATGCCTATTTATCACGGGCAGGTATATACGCAAATTTAAAAAATTATAAAGCTTCTGTAGCAGATTTTGAAACCGGTTTGCAAATGGATAATGTTTATTCAGAAACTTACCTGTTGCCTTATTCTATCTCTTTGGCGGGTATGGGAAATTTTAAAAAAGCACTGGAAACTGTTACAAGATTTTTAAGTACCCCTAAATTAAATCCACAAAGCATCAAGGCAGGAAATTACCGTAAAAGCACTTATGAATTTGCGGTTGCGTATGATAAAAATCATCCCACAGCTAACTATGTATTTGCACCAAAAAATATGGGCGACAGCATTAACAGCGCTGCTTTGGAATATTTTCCATCCTTAACTATTGATGGCAGCAAAATGATATTTACACGGAGGGTGAACAATGATGAAGATTTTTATGAAAGCAATTTTATTAACGGGCATTGGACTAATGCAAAACCCATTGCTGGCAAAATAAATACCAACTTCAATGAAGGAGCCCAGAATATTTCTCAGGACGGGCAATGGCTCATTTTTACAGGTTGCAATTACCCTGAAGGTGTGGGAAGTTGTGATTTATACATTGCCTACAAAACAAAAAATGGCGGCTGGACAGACCCTGAAAACCTTGGCCCTATTGTAAATACAGATTTTTGGGAATCTTCTCCTTCACTATCACCGGATAAACGGGATTTATATTTTTCAAGCAGCCGCTCAGGTGGCTTTGGCGGAAAAGATATTTGGGTTACGCACAGAAGTATTGCCGGCAAATGGAGCAGGCCGGAAAACTTAGGCCCACAGGTAAATACAAGCGGCGATGAAGGTTGCCCTTTTATTCATGCAGATAACCAAACATTATATTTTAACAGCAACGGACATACCGGGTACGGAATGACTGATTTATTTGTAACAAGAAAAACAACAGACGATAAATGGAGTATCCCTGAAAACCTCGGCTACCCCATAAACACTATTGATGACGAAGGCTCTCTCATTGTTTCATCAGACGGTAAAACGTCATACTATGCCAGCGATGGTGCAGATACACGGGGCGGCCTTGATTTATATAGTTTTCAATTAAGGGATGATATTAAAGCATTAAAAACCTTATGGGTAAAAGGAAAAGTATTTGATAAAAAAACAAACGCAGGTTTACCTTCTTCAGTGGAGCTAACGGATATTAATAGCCGCAAATTAATTTCAAAATTACAAACAGATGAAGAGGGCAACTACCTTGTTACTTTACCTGCGGGAAAAGATTATGCCTTTAATGTAAACAGGAAAGGTTATTTATTTTACTCAGACAATTTTTCTATGATAAATAATAGATCCGATTCCCCATTGGTAGTAAATATTCCTTTGCAACCGATAGAGAAAGGTGCATCAATTGTTCTAAAAAATATTTTTTTTGATGTAAAAAAATATAACTTAAAATCCGAATCAATTTCAGAATTAGATAAAGTAATTTCTCTTTTAGCAGACAACCCAAAACTTACTATTTTAATAAGCGGCTTTACAGACAATGTGGGTAAACCGGCAGATAATATTTTACTAAGTATTAACCGTGCAAAGGCTGTAACTGCATATATACAAAGCAAGGGCATTGATATTAAAAGACTTTTTTCCAAAGGATTTGGAGAACTAAAACCGATTGCGGATAATAATACTGAAGCCGGCAAAGCATTAAACAGGAGAACGGAATTAAGCATTATATCCAATTGATTTTTTTATTATATTGTTCATTCTTATACAATGAACGATTTATTATACCAAATAGCCCTTACACTTGTGCCCAACATCGGCGATGTGCATGCCAAGGCCCTGGCTAATATTTATAGTGATGCAGGTTCCATTTTCAAAGCATCCAGAAAGCAATTGGAAAATATTGAAGGTATTGGTACGGTAAGAGCCAACAGCATTAAATCTTTTAATGATTTTAAACTTTGCGAAGAAGAAATTGATTTCATAGAAAAATATAAAATAATCCCACTTTTTATTACGGATAAAAAATACCCCCAGCGGCTGTTAAATTGCTACGACAGCCCGGCTTTGCTGTATTACAGAGGAAATGCTGATTTAAATACGTCCAAAATAGTATCTATTGTAGGCACAAGAAACCATTCCGAATATGGCAAACAAATCTGCGAAAAATTAATAGAGAATTTAAAGGATGAAAATATTTTAATAGTAAGCGGCCTGGCATTTGGCATTGATACCATTGCACATAAAACTGCATTAAAAAATGATTTACAAACATTAGGTGTAATGGCGCATGGGTTAGACAGGATTTACCCACAGCAAAACAAAACGCTTGCAAAACAAATGACTGCACATGGCGGCTTAATAACAGATTTTAAAAGCGGCACCAATCCGGACAAACAAAATTTTCCTAAACGTAACAGAATTGTAGCAGGTATATGTGATGCCCTGGTTGTTATTGAAAGCGGCAAAAAAGGCGGTTCGCTGATCTCTGCAGAACTGGCAAACAGCTACAACAAAGATGTGTTTGCCATCCCCGGCAGGGCAAGCGATATTAAAAGTGAAGGTTGCAATTATCTCATTAAAACTAATAAAGCCTCTTTAATTACAGGGGCAGATGATTTATTGGAAATGATGAACTGGAAACCCATGCAAAAGCCATCACTTAAAAAACAACGGGAACTATTTATTGAACTTACACCAGATGAAAAAATTATTATTGATATTTTACAGGAAAAACAATCCATACAAATTGATGAATTGTATTTTAAAAGCGGCTTAAGCAGCAGTGCAGTGGCAAATGCTTTACTGATGCTCGAAATGCAGGGTGTTATCCTCTCCCTGCCAGGCAAAGTTTACAAGCTGGCGTGAGAGAACACGAAAACCATGCAACTGACAAACCCCCACGGATACTGATTTAAATTTACAAGGCTAACTAAAAATTATGCGCTTCCATATTCAGCTATAAAATCAAAAAACTATTCATCAGCAATAATAATTAGTAGCTGCTTTCAGTAGCCGGTAACAGGCCTTTTATTTTGCCGTAATTCTTTTATCTTTGCACATGGCAACAATAAAAAAAACTCCCTCTAACAAATTCAACAAATTTTTCGGCGAAGGCTTAACGTTTGATGACGTACTGCTGATGCCTGCCTACTCACAGATACTCCCCCGTGATGTAGATATCCGCACACAACTCACCAAAACTATTACCTTAAATATCCCCATGCTCAGCGCAGCTATGGATACTGTTACAGAAGCCCAGCTTGCTATTGCGCTGGCAAGGGAAGGTGGCTTAGGTATTCTTCACAAAAATATGAGCATAGAACAGCAGGCCGATCAGGTGCGTAAAGTAAAACGCAGCGAAAATGGTTTGATTCTGGACCCCATTACCCTTCTCCCCGATGCTACAATCGGCGAAGCCATAAGGCTGATGAAAGAAAATAAAATAGGCGGTATTCCTATTGTGGATGCACAGCATAAACTGGTGGGCATACTTACCAACCGCGACTTACGTTTTGAAACAGATTATAAACAAAAAGTAAGTACAGTAATGACAAAAGAAAACCTTATAACTGCACCACAGGGAACAGATTTAAAAAAGGCTGAACTTATTTTTAAAAAAAATAAAATAGAAAAATTACCTGTGGTAGATAAAGCCGGTAAACTAACAGGGCTTGTAACGTTTGGGGATATTCTTAAATTAAAAAGCCATCCACATGCAGTAAAAGATTCTTTTGGAAGGTTGTTGGTTGGTGCAGGCGTAGGCATTACAAAAGATATTTTGCTCCGGGTAGATTCTTTGCATAAAGCAGGCGTAGATGTTATTTGTTTAGACAGCGCCCATGGCCATACCAAAGGCGTAATAGATACTTTAAAATCAGTAAAAAAATCATTTAAAGGCCTGCAGGTAATTGCAGGCAATGTAGGCACTGCAGCCGGGGCAAAAGCATTGGCAGATGCAGGTGCAGATGCCGTGAAAGTAGGTATTGGCCCGGGTTCTATCTGCACCACCCGAATTGTAGCCGGCACAGGTGTGCCGCAAATTACTGCCGTAATGGAAGCGGCTGCAGCTTTAAAAAATAAAAACGTAGGCATCATCAGCGATGGGGGTATAAGATATACCGGCGATATGGTAAAAGCCCTGGCCGCAGGCGCAACCTGCGTAATGATGGGCAATGTATTTGCAGGTACTGAAGAAAGCCCCGGTGAGACGATTATTTTTGAAGGGCGCAAATTTAAACAATACCGCGGCATGGGTTCTTTGGGAGCTATGGCACAGGGCAGCAGCGACCGTTATTTTCAGGATGTGGAAGATGATATAAAAAAATTCGTTCCTGAAGGCATTGAAGGAAGAGTTGATTTTAAAGGCAGTTTACGTGAAGTGGCCCACCAGTTTACCGGTGGCCTTAAAGCAGGCATGGGCTATTGCGGTGCAGCCAATATAAAAGCTTTGCAAAATGCAAGCTTTGTAAAAATTACCAATGCAGGTATGAAAGAAAGTCACGCACATGATATTGCTATTACTAAAGAAGCACCTAATTACAGCCGGTAGTTGGTGAGTCGGCGATGTTTATTTATTGTCAAACAAAAACAACAGCTATGGTCATCACCGTTGTGTCACCCGATAGCTATCGGATCCCTTCAAGGGCAGATCATTTCTGAACATTTATTTAAGCTTAATAAATTCGTGTATTAGTGTACAACAAATTTTCAATGAAAAGATCACACAAAATTGTATTGCTACTTTTTTTCTTTTTTACATTTCCCCTTTTTTACATTTCCACATTTGCACAAGACAGTTCCCGTATAAGAATATCCCTGCTCACCTGCACACCAGGTGATGATCTTTATGCAATTTTTGGGCATAGCGCTTTAAGGGTTATAGATAGTAACAGCGTAACAGATATCGTTTATAATTATGGTACTTTTAATTTTAATGATGAAGGGTTTTATTTAAAATTTATAAGAGGGAAATTGTTGTATTCTCTAAGCATAGAAAGTTTCAACGATTTTAAATTTGACTATCAAACATCCAACCGGGGTATTACAGAACAGGTACTTAATTTTTCGGCAGCAGAAAAAACGGTACTGCAGCACGCCCTTATTGAAAATCTGAAAGAAGAAAACAGGTATTACAAATACGATTTCTTTTTAGATAACTGTACTACCCGGCTGCGGGATTTAATTGTAAAAAACAAATATCCACACCCGGTGCTTCCGGCTGTAATGCCCGCCCATTACCGTTTCAGGCAGGCCATTCATCAATACCTTAATGCGGGCAAACAATACTGGGGCAAACTGGGGATTGATATTTTATTGGGTGCCCCTACCGATGCAGTAATGACTGTAAGCCAGCAACAATTTTTGCCAGATAACCTTATGAAGGCTTTAGACAGTTCAAAAAATATTTCCATAGTTCAATCATCAGAAAATCTTTACCCTTTTCAAAAGCAGGATAATAGCAGTTGGTTTACCCCTATGTTTTTCTTTGTATCATTATTTTTGCTTTATGTATTCTTCAGTTTAAGCGTTAATAAAAATTTGCTGAATATTTTAACCGGCATGGATACTGCCTTATTTTTTATTACTGGTTTGTTGGGCATTTTATTGATTTTTATGTGGGTAGCCACCGACCATACCATGACAAAAAATAATTATAATTTATTATGGGCATTGCCAACCCATACTGGCATTGCATTTTTTATACACAGTACTAAAACCTTTGTAAAAAAATATTTCTTAATCACATCTGTTTTGCTGGTATTGCTGTTACTCAGTTGGTTTTTTCTGCCACAGCAAATGAACAATGCTTTAATACCTTTTGTAATACTTTTACTTTTTCGTTCTGTTTCTGCATATTTAAAAAAGTAGCCCGCTATGAACGAAAAATTTATCAGCGTTAATAACAGCAATATTTATTACACTACAACCGGCAAAGGTGATGCTGTGGTTTTATTGCATGGTTTTGCAGAAGATAGCAGCATCTGGAATACACAGACAGCATTTTTAAAAAATAATTTTCTGTTGATTATTCCTGACCTGCCTGGCAGCGGCCAATCATCTTTATTGCAAAAAGAAAATGCAGGTATAGAAGATTATGCCCATTGCATACAATTAATTTTACAGCAGGAAAACATTACCCAATGCACCATGATTGGCCATAGCATGGGCGGTTATATTACTTTGGCTTTTGCCGAAAAATATCCAGGATTATTGAAAGGCCTTGGGCTTTTTCACAGCAGTGCTTATGCAGATGATGATGAAAAAATAAGCACCCGGAAAAAAGGAGTTTTATTTATAGAAACTTATGGTGCAGAGGCATTTTTAAAAACCAGTTTACCCGGCTTATTTCATGATGTACAAAAAAGCCAACACCAGATTGAGGAACTTTTAACCAAAGGAAAAACATTTACATCCCGGGCACTCATACAATATTACCATGCCATGATTGCAAGGCCCGACAGAACCCAGGTATTAAAAAACCTTGCCGGCCCTGTTTTATTTATGATGGGTTTACACGACAAGGCTGTTCCCTATCAACACAGCCTGCAGCAATCTTACCTGCCTCATCAATCGTACATATACGTTTTACGTAACAGTGCACACATGGGTATGCTGGAAGAAAAGGATAAGGTTAATGAATGCCTGCTATTTTTTTTACAGAACATCTAAGCTATCTTTATCTGTTCATACAGCATTAATAGTTATTTTACGGTCATATTGGTATAAATGAAAAAAGGGTTACTGATATTAATCATTCTGTCGGGTATTTTTTCACCTGTATTTGCAAAGCATATTACCGGGGGCGAAATGATTTACGATTATTTAGGCCCCGGTGCTACAGCTAACAGCAAACGTTATAAAATAACCCTCAGGCTTTTTAGAGATAATAATTGTGTAGGCTGCGCCAGTATGCCGGCCAGCGTAACAATTGCAATTTTCAATAATGATAATAACGCCAATATAAGTGGCTTTAAAGATGTTAGTATATCCTCCACAGAAATTCTGCCACTCAATGCTGTTCCCCCCTGCATTACAAATCCCCCTACATTAAATTACAGTGCAGGGTATTATACATTTGAGGTTGATTTACCCGAAAATAATGCAGGCTACACAGCCGCCTATCAAACGTGCTGCCGTATTGATGGTATTGAAAATATTCCTAACCAGGTAGGAGGAACTTATATTGCCAATATACCCGGCAAAAATTCTCTGTTAAGCTCCGAAAATGATAGCAGCCCCATATTTTTTCAGGGAATTTCTGTAGTATGTTATAATAAACCTTTTACGCTTGATTTTAGTGCGACTGACCCTGATAAAGATTCTCTGGTGTATTATTTATGCGACGCTTATGATGGAGGCGATGCCAGGAACGCCGCTTATACTACTCCTGCCGCACCTCCATACAACCCGGTACAATATGTAAATGGTTTTTCCAGTTCTCAACCTCTCGGTGCATTGGCCTCTATAAATAAGGCTACAGGAATTATTTCGGGTATTGCACCAGATGCCGGTAAATACGTTGTATCGGTTTGTGTAGAA
>JANLQE010000187.1:0-9964 GCA_031367625.1 Bacteroidota bacterium | reverse complement strand
CTTCAGGTAGTCGGGCAGGTAGCGGCCCGCCTGGCGCATCATCCATACAGGCACACGTTCTGTTTTTTCTCCTCTTAATGCTCTTAATAATAAATCGTTTTGTAACATCTTTTTTATAAATTCTAAATTAAAAATTCTAAAAATTATTTATCACTTGTTTATCTATGAAAAATACTCAACTGCTTTTTCTGCCAATGCATCTTTACCGGGCTCACCGGCTATTATTATTTTATTATCTGCATATTTTTTTATGGTGGAAGCTGTGGTGTTTCCTATTGCAAAAAATACAGTTTTGTCATTGGGCTTGTTTGCACTGAAAAAACTATCTACGGCACTGGGGCTAAAAAATAATATGCCATGGTATATTTTTTCAATTTTATGATGGACGGCTATGGTTTCATATACCACTATTTCCTGCACATCAATATTATTGCTTTGTAAAGCCTGCGGCAATTCATCCCTGCGGATATCTCCACAAAAGAAAATCACTTCTTCTATCCCATCTTTCTCTTCTGCAATGATAACCTCTGCAAGTGCAGCAGCATCCTGGGCAGTGCCCGCAATACAATCATTGCCAAAATATTTTTTTACTAATTGCTGTGTGGTATTGCCAATACAATATATACGCCAGTCGGGTTGTGCATCAAATAGAAACTGAGCTACCGCTTCTACTGCATTCATGCTGGTAAAAACTACCACAGCAGACAGGAGCAATGCATTTTCAATTTCCTGCTGTACTTCTACTGTTTCAATGGGTTCGGTTTTGATGAAAGAAAAAATATCTAATAAAATATTATTAGCCGTACATAAATCTATTATAGATACATCAACGGGCCTTGTAGATAATATCTCTATTTTATTTTGCATAGCGTATGCTTTCTGCTATTTCGTTACCACCTTTATTTAATAATTCTTCTGCCATTATTTTCCCTGAATTTTCAGTATTGACTAAAGAAATTTTTCTTTCTACTGCCACTTTTTGCCTGCCATCTAAAGACAAAATATTTCCCTGAAAATAAATTTCATTATTTTTTATTTGCGCCAATGCACTGATAGGTGTAGAACACCCTCCCAATAACCGGCGTAAAAAATCCCGTTCAATTCTTGTACATATTGCTGTGTCACTATCATTTAATTTTAAACATGCACTCAAACAATATTCATCCGATGATTTGCCAACCACCATAATGGCACCCTGTGCAGGTGCAGGAAGCATCCAGTCTAATTCTACTGCGCTTTGCGGACGAAGATTTATTCTTTCTAAACCCGCAGCAGCAAAGATGGCGCCCTGCCAATTACTTTCTTTAACCTTCATCAAACGGGTATTTATGTTGCCTCTCAGGTTTTCTATATTGCTTTGCGGATAACGGTGCAGCCATTGTGCTTTACGGCGTACGCTGCTGGTGGCAATGGTTATAAATGAATGAGGAAGTATTTCAATGGGTGAATGGTCAATCGCCAATGCGGAACTATCTTTATCTAAAGAATTATAAAAAGCCTGTTGATTTAACTCTTCACCATTGACCATTGATTCACTTTTAAAAACAAATAAATCTTTATAATTTCCTCTTTTTAAAACGGCAGCCTGCGCTATTCCTTCGGGTAATTGCGTTGGTACATCCTTCATAGAATGCACTGCTATATCAATTTTATTATTCAGCAGTGCAACATCAAGGCTACGGGTAAAAATACCCTGCACACCCATTTCGTATAGCGGAGTTTTAAGATCTAAATCGCCTTCACTTTTAATAAATATTAGCTCAGATGCATAGCCATTTTCATTCAGCAGGTTTTTTACCAGGGTTGCCTGCCATACTGCCAATTCACTTTCCCGAGTTCCTATTTTTATGATTGATTGCATTGGGTTTAATTAGAAGCCGTAGTAATATAGTCGTTCATGGCTTCTATATACTGGCAGCCCCGCTGGTTGTGGGTTCGCATTTTTACCGCCATACCATTGATAACTTTTTGAATTATTTCTTCGCCAAGAGGCTTTGTAGAAAAAGAACTTTCCGTATGGCAGGATTGTATTTTAAGAAGATGGTTTTTTACTGCTTTTAATACCGGCACATGCCTGCGCATTTGGTGCCAGTCTAAAAAATCTGCAATATGTTGCTGTATAATTTCTTTTACTTTAGGAATTTCTGCAGCCCTTTTCTGCAATGTTTCATCATTTATTTTACTAAGCTCATCTACATTTACCAAAACTGCATTGATACATTTTTTTACTTCCGCCGCTACATTGCATGGCACCGAAAGATCAATGATTATTTTACCAGAACTGTTTTTTAAATGCGCAGGATAAATGATGGGCTCGGGTGCATTGGTAGCCACAATCACTATATCCGCTTTATTGATGCACTGCTGCAGATGATCCATTGTGGCAAATGCGATGGAGTGTTGTAAAGCTAATGCTGCTGCTTTATCTTCGGAACGGTTCAATAAAGTAACATTTGTTCCCGGCAGGTAATCAAGAATATTTTTACAGGTATTACTGCCAATTTTTCCTGCACCGATAAGGAGTATATTTTTTCCGGTGGTATCCTTACAATGTTGTTTGATATATTGTATAGCTGCAAAAGAAACAGAAACTGTGCCGCTGCTCAAGTGTGTATTGCTGCGGATATTTTTTGATGCGGCTAACACTTCATTGATGATCCTTTGCAGGTAAGCATCTATAAACTGATGTTGCTTTGAAAATTTTACAGCTAATTTTAGCTGCCCTACAATTTCGTAATCGCCAAGTATCTGACTGTCTAACCCTGCCGCTACATTAAACAGGTGCTCTATGGCATAAACCCCCTGGCGGCTGTAAGACATTTCTGTAAAACTTTGCAATGAACCCTGTGTTTGGCTGCATAATAATTTTGTAAGCAAATGGGCATCTTCGGCAAAGCCATAAATTTCGGTACGGTTACAGGTGGAAAGGATGAATAAATTTTTTATACCAAATTTACCGGCCGATGCCAATATTTTTCCATACTGTTGTTCATTAATTGAAAACTGGCCACGGATGGAGGCATCGGATTTTTTATAATTGATGCCTGCTACAAAGAAAGAGGAAATATCAGTGATGGTTTCTGCTGTCATTATATAATTATGAAATCAAATTTTCTACAAGGCAAAGGTAATTGCACATTGCTGTGTATTAAAATATGTATGTCATTGCATTGTCATTTCTCGCTATGATCTTAATCATTAAATTTTATGACGATAAAAATTTTGCATAGCGCAATAAAGCATAACGAACCAATACCGGGATTTAAACAAAAACTGGTGTTTGTATGTTTTTATAAAACTCTTTGGCAGCTATTTATACATTTGCAAAATATAATTGAAAAATATGAGTGATAAAAAACGTGGAATTTTATTAATGAACCTGGGATCGCCGGACAGCACTTCGGTAAAAGATGTAAAAAAATACTTAGATGAATTTTTAATGGATGGGCGGGTGATAGATGTGCCTTATCTTTTGAGATTGCTGTTGGTTAAGGGAATTATTACGCCTTTCAGATCGCCAAAATCTGCAGAAGCTTACAAAATAATCTGGACAGATAAAGGGTCGCCTTTGGTAGTATTTACAAAACAATTACAACAAGCATTGCAACAAACCGTAGCCGAACCTGTGGAGATAGCCATGCGGTATGGAAACCCATCGCCGCAGGAAGGCTTTGCTAATTTACTGAAACGCCAGCCCGGCCTGCAGGAGGTTATTGCAGTACCCCTGTATCCGCATTATGCTATGTCATCTTACGAAACAGCAGTAGAGCATGCAAGGGAAATACATGAAAAAAATAAATACCCTTTTACTTTAAAATTTGTGGCGCCGTATTATAATAACAAAGATTATATAAGTGCATTGGCAGAGAGTATGCGGCCTTATTTAAAAGAAGATTATAACCATCTCCTCTTCAGTTATCACGGTGTACCGGGAAGGCATATCCGAAAAAGTGATGTTACCGGGAGTCATTGTTTGGCTACGCCAGATTGCTGTAGTGTGGCATCACCTGCTCATGCACATTGTTATCGTCATCAATGCTTTACTACTACCCGGTTAGTGGCTGAAAATTTAGGTTTGCCGGAAGATAAATACAGCATTTCTTTTCAATCGAGATTAGGTAAAGGATGGCTGCAACCCTTTACAGACATACGTTTGGCAGAAATGCCAAAAGAAGGAATTAAAAAATTACTGATCGTATGCCCGGCTTTTGTAAGTGATTGCCTGGAAACCCTGGAAGAAATTGCTATGAGGGGAAAAGAAACTTTTATGGAAGCAGGTGGGGAAACTTATAAAATGATTCCCTGTATGAATGTGCAGCCGAAATGGGTGGAGGCGTTGAAGGGGCTGGTGGAGGAACGAAATGATCAATAGGCAATGGTCAGTAATTCAGACAGCGTTAAGTTATTTTAAAACAATATTTTTATATTCCATTTATGTATTGACTATCCAATTGATAAACTAACGGATAACTATGTATAATTACGTAAAAGCCATACACATTATTTTTATTGTCACCTGGTTTGCCGGCATGTTTTACCTGCCCAGGCTTTTTGTGTATAATACTGAAGCTTCAGAAAAACCAGAACCGGAGAAAAGTATTTTACACAAACAGTTTACAAAAATGATCAGAAACTTATGGCTGGGTATTACCTGGCCATCTGCTGTACTTACCATTATTTTTGGGGGATGGATGGGTTTTTTGTATGGAAGCATTCCGCAATGGCTATGGATAAAACTGGCATTTGTATGTGGCCTGTATGCCTATCATTTTACACTGCAGAAAATCTACACCGAACAAATGAAAGGCTTATTTAAATATTCATCCCAACAGTTGCGGATATGGAATGAAATAGCCACCATTTTTCTGGTGGCTATTGTAATGATTGTATCTGTAAAACAAAGCATAAGCCTTGTGTGGGGCCTGCTTGGGTTAATTTTATTTATTATAATTTTAATGAGTGCAATTAAAATTTATAAAATAATCCGGGGTAAAAAATAATTACTTTAGTTTTTAATAAACCATATTTTTTCTTTGCATAGCATATAGAAAAATAAAAAGCAATGCTAAACCGGCACTAAAATAAAAAGCAATGCCGGCAAGGCTGAAAGTGCCAATAAATAATACCATTGATACAAAAGGAAGCAACTCGCCAATTACATAAAAAAGAAATCCCTGTTTTTTTAATTGACGCATCTGCATTACTCCATATAAGCAAAGCCCGAAAGCAACTAACCCCATAATTAAAATAGGCAGCCTGTTCTCATAAGCCTTAATAATCATTTCTTCAAAGTGAGCCATATCAGGCATAAAAGCTTTAGCGGCTGCAGGGATACTTGCGGAATTCATTTGCTCTATCATTTTGTCTTTTTGATCATAGGATGTTTTAGCGCTGTAAAAGCCCCACCCTACGGCAAGTAACTGAATACCGCATCCAATAAAAGATAAAATAGTTAATACATTTAATCCTGTACTTAATTTTGGATGGTCTATATCTTTCATAGAAATAGCATCCTGTGTTACATTTTCATTTTGCATAATCAGTTGGGTTTTGTTGAGTTAAGTTTTGTACAAATTAAGCAAGTAGTTAAACATTTCAAAACTTCTTTTAAAATAACCACGGCATACTATCTTTGCAGCCCATGCAAGGTTTTATTTCACACCGGATTTTTGAAAATACTTTTTTCCTTAATGCCAACCGCACTATTTTTTGGGAAGAGGAAAAAACACTCATCCTTTCTGATCTGCATTTGGGGAAGAGTGGCCATTTTAGAAAAAGCGGCATTGGCATACCGCAAAATATTTTTAAAGAAGATATGCAGCGCCTGCTGGCTGGCATCCAGTTTTATAAACCTTGCCAACTTATTATAGTTGGAGATTTATTTCACAGCGATTTTAATAAAGAGCATGACCTTTTTTTAAAATGGCGAAAAGACCTTTCAGCTTTGCCCATACAGCTTGTAAAAGGCAATCATGATATTTTAAAAAATGAGTGGTATGATGCCGCTGATGTGATAGTGCATAAAAAAAAATTCTCTCTCAGCAATTTTACTTTTACCCACGATATAAATGATTGCAGCGGTAATGAAGAAAATTATTGTTTCAGCGGGCATATTCATCCCGGTATAAGAATTAACGGGATGGCAAAACAATCGTTGCAGTTAGCCTGCTTTTATTTTGCAAAAAAATATGCAGTGCTGCCCGCCTTCGGAAAATTTACCGGTACATTCCCTATACATCCTGTGCCGGGTGATGCCGTATTTGCATTGATAGAAAATAAGATAATGCAGATTCAATAAATATTTTTTTACATTTGATAAAACATTCAAAATGTTAAGAACTGTAATAACTCCGGAAACAAAAAAAATATCTCTTGATTTACCTGAAGACTTCATAGGCCGACAGGTAGAAGTTATCGCTTTTACATTAAATGATACAATCAATGAAGAAAAAACACTTACACATTTTGCAAGTGAAAAATCGTTGGCAAAAGATTGGCTGACAGAAAAAGAAGATAAAGCATGGCAAAATTTGTAAAAGGAGATATTGTTGTTGTGCCGTTTCCGTTTTCAGACCTTACCGGTTCAAAAAAAAGACCTGCAATGGTTTTAGCATCGCTGCCAGGCGATGATATTTTACTTTGTCAGATTACTTCCCAAAATCCATCAGGTAAATTTTCCGTGAATATTACTTCCATAGAATTTACTGAAGGTTCTCTTCCAGTAGATTCATATATCAGAGCAGAAAAAATATTTACTGCGGACACAAATATTATTTTGAGAAAAGCAGGACATGTTTCCGATTTTATTATTGATAAAACTATTTCAATAATCGTTGGCTTGCTGCAATAATCATTTATCTTTTCTGCGCTGTAATTCTTTTTTTATTAAGCCAAGTTCCCGTCCGGTTTGCCCTACTGCAGAACTGTTTTCCTGCGCCCTGCGCATAAGATAAGGTATTACATCTTTTATGGGCCCGAACGGTAAATATTTGCTTACACTGCAACCGGCTTTTGCAAGGTTAAAAGTTATGTTATCGCTCATCCCATAAAGCTGAGAAAAATGAACATGCGGATGATTATGCGGTAAATTTTTTTCATCAAGTAATTGAGTAGTATATAAGTTACTGTACTCATTGTGTGATGCTACAATTACAGCAATATTTTCTAAATGTGCAACACAAAATTCTACCGCTGCGTTATAATCCCTGTCGCAAAATTCTTTGTTCTGCTGTATAGGTGACAGGTAGCCCAGTTCTGCTGCACGCATTCTTTCCTTTTCCATGTAAGCGCCCCGAACCAGCTTTGCACCTAATATAAAATTATGCTCCAAAGCCGCAGTATGACTGTCTTTCAGAAAGGCAAGCCTGTCATGCCTGTACAATTGAAGGGTATTATATACTACTACTTTTTGTTTATTAAAAGTATCCATCATTAATATAGTGAGTGCATCAACGGGGTCCTGTATCCATGTTTCTTCAGCATCTACCAATACACCGGTTTTTTTTAAGTTTGCCGTTTCGCAGATTTTTAATAATCTGTTTACTGCCCGCTGCCATTCTTCTTTTTCTTCTGCAGAAAGCAATTCAATTGTTTTGTAATAACGCTTCATCAGTGTACCCTCATCATCATGCATAGCCGCATCTATTTTTTCCAGCAAACCAAAGCGTACAATACCTGTAACTTTTATGCTCATAAAAGGAATGTTGGATTGGGTAGCCGCATAATTAATCACTTTAATAAATTCATCTGTAGCATGGTTATAGCCCTGCTCGCCATCATTGCCGCCTTCTACCCCATAATCTAAAATTACCTGCACATTATATTTGCCCAATTTATCTGCTGTTGCAGCAGTTTCTTCCAGTGTTTCGCCGCCAACAAACTGTTTAAAAATAGTTTGCCTTATCAGTGGTTTTGTAAAAGGTATATGCAATTTTATGGCCAGGGGCATCAGCTTTAATCCTATATTTACCAACAGGGGATTTCCCATAGAAGTGAAAAGAAAATCCGCTCTTTTTAATTCATAATTGGTTTTATAAGCAAACGCATATTCAGTATTATCAAAAGAGATGGCGGAGGGCTTTAGCATTATCGGTGGAAGGTTTCATTCATCAAAAAAAATTATCGCTATTTATTATTCCTTATTGTGCAACAGATATAAAAATGGCAACAAAAATAACAATAAAATCACCAATATTGCTGTACGGTTTTAACCCAATGTATTTTTTTATATCGCCTGGTGATTAAAAGGCTGCAGCACCATCTCACTCACCACTGCATTTGCAGGTTGCTGGCACAAAAACCATATAGCCCTTGCTGCTTCTTCGGCCTGAACCATTTTTTCTTTTTGTACCCGCAAGTCAATAGTATCCCAAAAGGGTGTATTTACACCGCCCAAAAATAAATTGGTAATGCGTATTTCTGTTCGTTTTACTTCCTCCCTTATACTTTGCATCATGCCTACAAGTCCGTATTTACTGGCACTGTAGGCCGCCGCACCCGCCATAGGCACTTTACCCAACACGCCGGGGATATTTATAATCAATCCTTTTTTTTGCTCTTTCATAGAAGTTATAAAATTTTTTACCAATAAAAAAGGGCCTGTTAAATTATTTTGAATGGTGCTGATAAATTCACTTACTTCTAAAGTTTCTACAGGCTTTATAATTCCGGTACCGGCAGCATTTATCAATATATCAATGGTATCGTACTGGGCAAAATATTTTTCTTTTAAGGCATGTACTTCATTTGCAATAGTAATATCTACACAGCAAATTTTTTCTTCAGACAGTTTACATTCTCCGGCTACTTTTTTTAGCTTGCCAGCGTTTCTGCCTGCCAGAAACAAATTGGCTCCACTGCCACTTAATAATTTTGCAGAGATTGACCCTATGCCACCAGTGGCCCCTACCAGCAAAATATTTTTACCCTTTATATTTTCCATATTTTTTTTATTTTAATAAACAAAGAACAGGGCAAATTGTTTTGCCTTTATAAAGAATGCGGTAATCATTTTTTTTAATCGTTATTCAAGTTATTTTAAACAGTTTTTTGCATTGAACAGTTCAAAAAAAATCAGATGGAGAATAAAATAAAAAACGCCGTACGCAAAAAGCCGCGGAACAGGATTAACGTGCCACGCTATTAAATTTTCTATATTCCCCAAGAATTGCTGTAAAGGATTACATTTCTGATTTTTCTATCATTTAAAACCTCATATCAACAATAAATTTCTGGCACTTATCTTTGCAAAAATAATTTTAAGAATGGAAAAGAAAGCAAGTGCATCGCTGGTGATAATGACAGAATTAGTATTGCCCAATGATACCAATAATTTTGGAAATTTAATGGGCGGGCGGCTGATGTACTGGATGGATATTGCTGCGGCGCTGGCAGCTATGAAACATTGTGCAGCACCGGTAGTAACGGCTTCGGTAGATAATATTTCTTTTGAAACCCCCATAAAGATTGGCAACGTTGTGCATATAGAAGCTAAAGTTACCAGGGCTTTCAACAGCAGTATGGAAGTACACATGAATGTATGGGGAGAAGATATTATACAGCAATACAAATATAAAAGTAACGAAGCCTACTATACTTTTGTAGCACTTGACCCTAATGGCAAATCAAGGCCTGTAAATAAATTAATACCAGAAACAGAAGAAGAACAAAAGTTATTTGATGGTGCCCTTAGAAGAAGACAATTAAGATTGATATTGGGAGGTAAAATGAAACCCGAAGATGCAGAAGAATTAAAAGCGCTGTTTGTGAAGTAGGGATTAAGAGGTTTAAAAGGTTTAAAAGGTTTAAGAAGTTTAATATGTTGTTTATCTTGCGCTATATTATTGCCCATTGCCCATTGCCCATTGCCCATTGCACATTGCACATTGCCCATTGCCCATTGCACATTGCACATTCACATATCCAGTTTCGACATTAAAATATGTTGTGTGTGGAGTGTGAATTT
>JANLQE010000121.1:0-12754 GCA_031367625.1 Bacteroidota bacterium | reverse complement strand
GGGCGGCTCTTATAATAGATATCATTTGTTACCGGTATCACTGTATTAAGGCCATCATTGCCGCCACTGAATTGTATAACCACTACAACTTTATTTCCTGCCGGCACCATCATGGGCTTTTCAAAAGCTTTTAAAAACTTTGGAAGCATTATGGTAGCTGTGGCGAGTGAACCAATCTGTAAAAATTCTCTGCGTTTGAAAATCATAAAAAAGATTTTTGATTTATGATTACTGATTTTTCTGTAATCAGGAACAATACTTTTGTCTAAACCTGTTTAATAATAATTTTGATAATTGAGTGACTTTCAATTTTAATAAAATTATAAATCCAAAATCATACATCACAAATCCGATCTGCTTAATAATAATTTTGATGATTAAGTAAGCCTCAATTTTAATAAAATCATAAATCTAAAATCATAAATCTAAAATTCTAACAAAGCTGGTATTCCGGCGTACTCATTAAATTAATTACGGCACTTTTAATAAAATTTTCCCGGCTTTCTGCATTTAAATATTTTAAAAGCAGTGGAGCATTTATCCTGCTGCGTGATTGTAATAAAGTATCTGCAACCTGCTGAGCTAAAATTTCCCTGCCGGTATTTTCATAAATTTTGTTTACCAGCGCCCAGTCTATTTCTGCACCACCGCCTTTATCTGCAAAAGCTTTATTTCTTTTTATCCTTACCTGATCCTCCATCATTTGCCCCATGTTTACATCATCATCTGTTTTGGGCCTGATGCTGATAGATTCTTTTGAAGAATAAACCTGTGGAATCTGCAGCCTTACCATCAGTGTGCTGCTGTCTATCCAGCTTTTACCACCGGGCCAGCCTGCCACATTTGGGGGATAAAATAAAATTTGACCAAGCACTTTTTGAAAAAGCAATTGTGCATTATCGTTATCTAACTGCAGGGGTAAAAACCTTCTGATACCTGCCAGCAATTCTACCGGGGATTTAATTTTTGTACCGATATTTTTTTCGGCATAAAACCAATCGCTGGTAAAAATATCTTCAAGCAGTTTTTTTATATCGTAATTATTATTTTTAAACCGTTTGCTCAGCCATTGCACTTTTTCATTATCAACCGTTTCATTTACAAAATATTTATATATTTTACGGGTAATAAAATCTGCCGTCTGCGTATGCTCAAGCAACATATTTAAAATATCATCCCCGTCAAAATTTCCTGATTTACCCAGAAAAATTTTTTCGCCATCATCATGCGCTTGTTTTTTAAAAACAAATTCACCTTGTAGGTTAAAACCCCATCCGGTAAAGGCCCTGGCGGCTTCTTTAACATCGTTTTCTGTATAATTTCCACGCCCCATAGTAAATAATTCCATTACCTCACGGGCAAAATTTTCATTAGGGTGGCTTTTTTTATTTTGCTGATTATTTAAAAACTGCAGCATCGCCGGGCATTTACTTACTTCCCTAAGCAAGTCGCCAAAATTTGCCAAAGTATTGCTGCGTATAATATGCAATAACTCCTGCTGAAAATAACTATTAATAACCCTGCACGCAAAGTGGCCATGCCAGAACAGGCTCATTTTCTCCCGCAGTTGCGCTTCACTGTTTATCATTTCATCCAGCCAGCGGATGTTTAGATTCTTTATATCTTCTTTTGATTGCTGCCGCATCATCTTTTTCTGATCGGCTTTTTTTTGTTCATCCTGCATATTGGCAACATCCTTAATGCCTTTGTATAAACCATCTAAAAGGTTATCTGCCACTGCAATTTTTTCCGGCTGCTTTGCAGAAGTTTTCAGCAGCAATTGCCATAAGCTTTTTGTAGATAATGTATCAAGGCCGGCTGCGTTCTCTGCCATAGGGCCAAAGCCTGCACGCCATAATAAATGTTGATTTTTTAACCGGCTACCTGCTGCCATACTAAACGGATTTTTATTAACCAAAACTAAGACTGAAAATGATGTAGAAAGTTTAAACAGTCTTTATTAGTAACTCCAGAAAAAAAATACGTGCCTTAAAAAAGGCACGTATTAGTATTTTTTCAGGTAATGAAATAGCAGATGGAAAGATATCCATCAGATCTTGCGGTTAGCCTGCTTTAGAATGAATCTGTACATAGGCAATTACATTTGCTTTTTCAGTAGAATCCAATCTTGCTTTTACTGCCATCCTTTCCATGATAGGCACCCACTGGGTTACTGAATAATCATCCACTTTTTTTAATCCATGGCAACGCCCACATTTTGCTGTAAAAATTTCCTGCCCTATGGTAACCATTTTGTCTGTGGAAAGGGTACCAGTGGCCACATCAATTTTAGCTGCATCGGGGGCTACTACAACAGGTGTTAATGGAACTGTGACTGTGGCAACAGGCACATTTTTTTTAGCACAGCCAAAAATAATAATTGAAGCTAATGAAAGGAGGAATACGAATTTCATGATAAATTTTTATTTTTTTGTGTTTAAAAGTAAATGTAAAAATTGGTTATTAATTAATCAACTATTGGTTAGGGGTTAACGATTGTTTACCATTTATTCAACAGTAATCATTGCAGCCCCAAAATATTGGTGCAGCACTTTTGGCAAATGAATGCCATCATCTGCCTGGTTATTTTCCAGCAAAGCTGCAACAATGCGTGGCAGCGCTAATGATGAGCCGTTTAAAGAATGAAGCAGTTGTGTTTTACCCTCTTCATCTTTATATCTTATTTTCATTCTGTTGGTTTGAAAAGTTTCAAAATTACTTACCGAACTTACCTCCAGCCATTTTTGTTGCCCGGCACTAAATACTTCAAAGTCGTAAGTAAGCGCAGAAGTAAAGCCCATATCGCCAGCGCATAAACGCAGTATGCGGTAAGGCAATTCTAAAAACTGCAGCAGCCTTTCTACATGGTTCACCATTTCTTCCAGCACCTCATAACTTTTTTGTGGATGCACTAACTGAATGATCTCTACTTTATCAAACTGGTGTACACGGTTTAAGCCACGTACATCAGCTCCAAAGCTCCCGGCCTCTCTTCTGAAGCATGGTGTGTAAGCCGTCATTTTTATTGGCAGGTCTGTATCTTTTATAATTTCATTGCTGTAAATATTTGTTAACGGCACTTCTGCTGTTGGTATCAAATAAAAACCATCAGCGGTTACATGATACATCTGCCCTTCTTTATCCGGCAATTGGCCGGTACCATAGGCTGTGTTTTCATTTACCAGTAACGGCGGCATATATTCTGTGTAACCTGCGCTGGTATTATAATCCAGAAAATATTGTATTAATGAGCGCTGTAGTTTTGCACCTTTACCTTTATACAATGGAAACCCGCTGCCGGTAATTTTTGCACCGGTCTCAAAATTTATTAAATCGTATTCTTTAATAAGCTCCCAATGGGGTTTAGCTGTTGATGGAAGTGTGGGAATAGTACCGCCCTGAAGCACCACTTCATTTTCTTCGGGCGTTTTTCCTGCAGGTACACTGCTATGCGGCAGATTGGGAAGAGTTAATAACATTCCTGTAAAATTTTCTTCCAGGCTTTGCAAATTTGTTTTTCCGGTATTTAATTCTTCTTTCCATGAGGCCACCTGTTGCTTCTTTTTCTCAGCATTTTCTTTTTCGCCTTTTGCCATCAGCATCCCTATTTCTTTAGATGCGGTATTTATGCCTGCCTGCAGATTTTCTGTAGCAGCTTTTTGCTTTCGCAGTTCTTCATCTATCTGCAGAATTTCATCTACCAAACCCATATTTCCAAAATTTCTTTTGGCTAATCTTTCTTTTACATCTGCAGTATGCTGCCTTATATAACTTATCTGTAACATCTCTTGAATATCTTTTTAAAAATTGGTAATGAGCGGCAAAGATAAACGGGAAAAGCTTATTCCCTACATTTGCGTTATGCAACATGCACAGGAAGACCTGCAGGTGCGCTGGCTGAAGCTGCGCATTAAATTAAAAGAAAAATTTGGTATAAAGCCTGATATGAATGGGGTTCTTTTATTAATAGGCATACAGGAACTTGGCCAGGGAGCGCAGGAATACAGCAAAGAACAAAAACAGGATTTAATGCATATTGCCATCTGCACTATTTTATGCGCCAGCGGTTATTATGTAAATGAAGGGAATGATGAGGAGGGCTGGCCGCATTTTTCTCAAACCATGGCCCTGCCTGAATTTGATATGATAGAGCAGGAAAATTTTTTAAAAGATCATGTGTTGCTTTATTTTAGCAATCTTAAATTTTAATACCTTAAATAAATGAATACCGTAAAGCTGAATAAGAAATTGATGCAGGTTTTTTTTCTGTTGCTGGCCTGTCTTTTACATGCTGCTGCAGGTTTTTCGCAAATAAAAAAAATGCCGGTAAAAAAAACGGGTAAGCCTGTTCACAAAATAGTGGCAAAAAAAATTGTTGTAAATAAACTAATGCCCATCCGTATAAAAATTGTTACAGACTCCGGCACCCTGGTAGTAAAACTTTACGACTCTACGCCGATGCACCGGGATAATTTTGTGAAATTGGTTAAACAGGGTTTTTATGACAGTTTACTGTTTCACCGGGTGATACCACAGTTTATGATACAGGGCGGCGACCCTGACAGTAAACATGCAGGGCCAGGCACCTTGCTGGGCAATGGTGGAGGGGATATGACCCGCATTCCGGCAGAATTCCGGAAAGATTTGTTTCATAAAAAAGGGGTACTTGCTGCGGCAAGAGATGGCAACCCTGAAAAAGCAAGCAGTGCCTGCCAGTTTTATTTGGTAGAAGGTAAAATTTTTACCGATGACGAATTAAATATGCTGGAAACCCAGAAAGGAATAAAAATATCAGCAGCACAAAGGGCAGCGTATAAAACAATTGGCGGCACTCCGTTTTTAGATCAGGGTTATACCGTTTTTGGAGAAGTGGAAAAAGGAATAGAAATTATACACAAAATAGCCAATTTGCCAAGAGACAACAATAACAGGCCACTGGCAGATATAAGGATGCGGATAGAAGTGAGGAAATAAAAAACCTCACCTATCCTCTCTCCTGTGGGAGAGGGAAATGGAGAAGATGGAAGCGGATATCAAGTATTAGTAATTAATAAGTGTTTAAAAAAGTTATGAATAAATAATTCCTTGTGGCTTAGGGCTAAATTATATTCCTAAATTGCAGCATCATTTTTAAATCATTAAAAAAACTCAATGACTTCTCCTTCTAATTTAAAATATACAAAAGATCACGAATGGGTTTTGCTGGATGGCAATACCGCTACCATTGGCATTACCGAATTTGCACAGCATGAACTGGGCGATATTGTGTATGTTGATATAAGCAGTAAAGGAAAAGCCCTGAGTGCCGAAGATGTTTTTGGCACTGTGGAAGCTGTAAAAACCGTAAGCGATTTATTTTTGCCTGCTGCCGGTACCATTACAGAAATAAACCCTGCACTGGAAGCCAACCCCGAACTGGTAAACAGCGACCCCTACGGAGAAGGCTGGATGATAAAAATGACAATAGACAACCCTGCAGATATTGAAAAACTGATGGATGCAGAAGCTTACAATGCCTTAGTAAGCTAACGCATATTTAAATTGTGAAGTAATGAATAAAAACATTTCCGGGGAATATAAATTGGGTACAAAAAAATTTATACCAGGCATTGCCTGGTTTTTTGTTGTAATGGTATTATTATTTACTCCCGGCAACGACCTGCCGGATTTAGGTCCGTGGTTTTCTCAAATCAATTTTGACAAAATTATTCATACAGGCGTATTTGGGTTGCTGGCTTATTTATTTATGCGGCCCATAGGCAAAAGCGCAATGCAGCAGAAAATAAAAGCGCAATACTTTTTAAAAATAGCTTTGAGTGCCTGCATCTGGGGCATTACAACAGAATTGGTGCAAAAATATTTTATCCCCGGCCGCAGTTTTAGTTTATTGGATTGGGCCGCAGACAGTGTTGGCGGACTCGTTGCACTTTTGCTTTGCAGAAAGCTTTATTTAAAAAAAACTTATATAAATCCCGTTTCAATATAACAGCATTTTTGCTTTAATACCCAATACCCGCTTGTTTAATACCCATTTACCACTTATATTTGCTTATATGATGAACGCAGAAAACATGGAGTATAATACTACCAGAAATCATTTAATAATGAAAGAATATGGCCGCCATATTCAAAAAATGGTAGAGCATCTTTTAACTATAGAAGATAAAGAAGAGCGCCAGCGTAATGCGCATGTGGTTATAGAATTGATGGGCTTCTTAAACCCTCATTTAAAAAACGTAGAAGATTTCAGGCATAAACTGTGGGATCATCTTTTTTTGATCAGCGATTTTATGCTGGATATAGAAAGCCCTTACCCCATCCCCACCAGGGAAACATTAAAAGCTAAGCCAGAAATTTTAAAATACCCAAGAAGATATCCCAAATTCAACCATCTGGGTAAGAATATAGAAATAGTAATAGACAAAGCTTTAAAAGAAGAAAACCCCGAGAAAAAACAGGGCTTTGCCAATGCCATCGCTTATTACATGAAACTTACTTACAGCAACTGGCATAAAGAACTGGTGCATGATGATACTATTCAAAACGAACTGAGCAGTATAACCAAAGGCGAGTTGGAATTTAACAACCGCCCTTTTGTAAAACACCGTACCGATAACCGTACCGAAGATGAATATGGCACCGGGCGCAACCAATACCGCAAAAATTTTGGCACCAGGGATAACCGCAGCAATACCGGCGGCGGCACACGGGATAACAGAAATAATAATAACAACAACCGTACTCAGCCAGGAGGAGCTAACAGGGAGAACACCGGCGGAGGCGCAAGAGATAACAGGAATAATAACAACAGGAATTTTAAAAAGAGGTATTAAATAAAACTATTACACTAATTAATAAAAAACCTGATGCTTTTAAACGTCAGGTTTTTTTATTTAGTTTTATCAAAAAAAATCGGTTTCTTATTCGTGTAATTCGCAAAAATCAGTGCAATAAAATAAAACAGTATGAGCATTTTTGAAGTAACAGGCGGCAAAAAACTTTCTGGCGAAATAACACCGCAGGGTGCAAAAAACGAAGCGCTGCAGATTATCAGTGCCGTGCTGCTTACAGATGAAGAAGTGCTGATAAAAAATATTCCTGATATTATTGATGTAAACCTGCTTATAGAATTGCTGGGAGAAATGAACGTTAAAATAAACCGCATAGATAATCACACCTGCAGTTTTAAAGCCGATGCCATAAATATAGATTATTTAAAAAGTGATGATTACCATAAAAAAAGTGCCAGGCTTCGTGGCTCTGTAATGCTTGCCGGGCCTCTACTGGCACGTTTTAAAAAAGCCTATTTACCAAAGCCCGGTGGCGATAAAATAGGCAGACGAAGGTTAGATACCCATATCATCGGTTTTCAAAAATTAGGTGCAACTTATCATTACGATAGCGAGAGTAGTTTTTTTACGTTGAAAGCAAAAGAACTGAAAGGAACTTTTATGTTGCTGGACGAACCAAGTGTAACCGGCACAGCCAATATTTTAATGGCCGCAGTAATGGCAACCGGCACTACCACTATTTATAATGCTGCCTGCGAGCCTTACCTGCAGCAGCTTTGCAAAATGCTTAACCGCATGGGTGCAAAAATAGAAGGCATTGGCAGTAATATGCTCATCATCCAGGGGGTAAAAGAAATGAATGGCACAGCGCATACCATGCTGGCAGATATGATTGAAGTGGGCAGCTTTATTGGCCTTGCTGCTATGACACAAAGCGACATCACTATTAAAAATGCAGGAGTAAACTCACTGGGAATTATTCCTGAAAAATTTCAGCAACTGGGCATTAAATTAAATATAATTGACGACGATATTCATGTACCTGCACAGGAGTATTATGAAATACAAAAATTTATGGATGGCGCTATCCTAACCATTAACGACCATCCCTGGCCGGGATTTACACCCGATCTTTTAAGCATTGTATTGGTTACCGCCATACAGGCAAGAGGCAGTGTACTTATTCACCAAAAAATGTTTGAAAGCCGTTTATTTTTTGTAGATAAACTTATAGAGATGGGCGCACAGATTATTTTATGCGATCCACACAGGGCAGTAGTAATAGGCCTGGAACGGGAAAAACAATTGCGGGGCATTACCATGAGCAGCCCAGACATCAGGGCTGGCGTGGCTTTGCTCATTGCCGCATTAAGTGCCGAAGGAAAAAGCACTATTCAAAACATTGAACAGATAGACCGGGGATATCAATACATAGACGAAAGATTAAGAAATTTAGGGGCAGATATAAAAAGAATTGTTTAAGCATCAGGCTTAATTTAAAAGAAAAATGAACCTGATCAAAAAATAATAATCCTATCCTGGTGGGCGAGCCAAATAATAATAGAAAGAAAAAGGATTTACCAACAATATCCGGCAGCCCCGCTTCTACAAACTGCATTTTATTTTTAAATACAGAAAGCTACACATCAGAGAGCAAATACTCAAGAGAATTTCATCTGCCGGTTAACAAATATATTTTCCCACAATTATAAAACAGATTCTTAGTCACGCTTATAATGACAGCCATAAAAATTACCTTTGCGCAATGGCAAAATATTTAGATGAACTGAACGATCCGCAAAGAGAAGCGGTGCTGCATAAAGACGGTCCGATAATGATTATTGCCGGTGCAGGTAGTGGTAAAACAAAGGTGCTTACTACCCGTATCACCCACCTGATGAGCGAACATAAAGTAGATTCTTTTAATATACTGGCACTTACTTTTACCAATAAGGCCGCAGCAGAAATGAAGGAAAGAATTGAACGCATACTGGGCAATTCCGAAGCAAGAAATTTATACGTTGGTACTTTTCACAGCGTATTTGCAAGAATATTAAGAGCCGAGGCTGGCAAGATTGGCTACCCCAATAACTTTACTATTTACGATACCGATGATGCTAAAAGCGTAGTAAAAACCGTGGTAAATGAATTAAATTTAGATGACAAACAATACAAACCCAATGCAGTATATAACCGCATTTCATCGGCAAAAAATGCATTGATAGGCTCTGCAGAATATGCCAATGACGGTATGCTGCAGCAGGAAGATGCCAGGGCTAACCGGCCAATGCAGGCCCAGATATATGATGCGTACTGCAAGCGTTGTTTTAAAAACGGGGCAATGGATTTTGATGACCTGCTTTTTAAAATGTACATACTTTTAAAAAATAATGCAGAGGCACTCAGCAAGTATCAGCGTAAGTTTAAATATATTTTAATAGATGAGTACCAGGATACAAACCCTGCCCAGTACGAAATAATAAAACTGCTGGGCGCTATGCATGAAAACGTATGTGTGGTAGGCGATGATGCACAAAGCATTTATAGTTTCCGGGGCGCCACAATAGAAAATATTCTGCAGTTTCAAAAAGATTATGATGATGTAAAGCTGGTAAAGCTGGAGCAGAACTACCGCAGCACAAAAAATATTCTGCATGTAGCAAACGAAATCATCAGCAACAATAAAGGGCAGATAGAAAAAACTTTATTTACCAATAATGATGAAGGCGAAAAAATAAAACTCATCCGTACCATGACGGATAATGATGAAGGCAAAATGGTTGCCGATACCATTAAAGAACAAAAATTACGCAACCATTTTTTTAATAAAGATTTTGCCATCCTGTACCGCACCAATGCCCAAAGCCGCAGTTTTGAAGAAGCCCTGCGCCGCATGGGCATTGCCTACCGCATTTACGGCGGCATGAGTTTTTACCAGCGAAAAGAAGTAAAAGATTTTATTGCTTACCTGCGCCTGATTGTAAATTCAAAAGATGAAGAAGCATTAAAACGCATCATTAATTTTCCGGCAAGAGGCATTGGCAAAACCACTATGGACAAAGCCGTACTTTACGCAAATGAAAATAATATCACGCTTTGGGAAGTGCTTTGCAATGCATCCGTATATGGTTTCAGAAGCGGCACGCTGGAAAGTATTGATGGGTTTGTTACCAGCATAAAAATGTTTAAAAGCGAACTGCAGAAAAAAAATGCTTACGACCTTGCCATTATTGTGGGCAAAAACACCGGGATTGTAAAAGAATTGTTTAACGATAAAACCACCGAAGGCCTGGCCCGTTACGAAAACGTACAGGAATTATTAAACAGCATAAAAGAATTTACCGAAACGCCTTTGAATGAAGAAGATGGCGAAGTGGGTGATAAAACCCTGGGCAGTTATCTGCAGCAGATTGTTTTGCTTACAGATGCAGATGACGACAAAGAAAATGCAGATGTAGTAAAACTCATGACGATACATGCGGCCAAAGGGCTGGAGTTTCCGGCAGTATTTGTAGGCGGCCTGGAAGAAACTCTTTTTCCTAATTCGATGAGCATTAATACCAGAGAAGAACTGGAAGAAGAAAGAAGATTATTTTATGTAGCTATTACCCGGGCCAAATTAAAATTATATTTAAGTTTCAGCAACGCCCGGTACCGTTTTGGCCAGTTACAGCAAAACGAGCCCAGCCGGTTTATTGATGAAATTCCGGAACAGCATTTAGACCGCAGCTATGCCGGCGGTGCAGCAAAAAATAATGCCAATACCGGATGGAACAGGGGCAGTGCCTTTGACAGAATGCAAAGAGGTTTTGGAAGTTCATCTTCTGAAAACAGCAGCCCGCAATACCCGGAGAAAAAGAAAACTGCTTACAGTACACCCGTTGCCACAAGGCCACAGGTAAAAGAACATACTCCTTCAGAAAATTTTATTGCAAGTGATACCAGCAATTTGCTTGCTGGCCAAAAAGTAGAACACCAAAAATTTGGCTTTGGCCAGGTGATAAAAATGGAAGGCTCGGCACACAATCCCATTGCCACCATTCACTTTAACCTAAATGGTGAAAAAAAGATAATGCTTAATTATGCCAGGCTGCGGATTGTAGCCGACGAAGCGGGTTAATGCTTACAAGAGTTTCCGAAATAAGAAATAAACGGTTAAAATTAGTCCCGGTTACATAAAGAAGAGTGTATATTAAGAGAACTTAGGTTATTTTTGCAGAGAATAAAATGTTTTGAAAATGATAAAGACAGGTAATCCCGTAATTAGTATTTACACCGAAATGACTCCCAACCCCGAAACGATGAAATTTGTTGCAAACAAATTATTGTACCCCGGCAAGAGCATAGATTTTGCAGATGAAGCAAGCTCAAAACCTTCGCCCTTAGCGCAGGAATTGTTTAGTTTCCCTTTTATAAAATCTGTTTTTATAGCGAGTAATTTTATTACGCTTACCAAAACAACCGATACAGATGATTGGCAGGATGTAATACCCGCTGTAAAACAATTTTTAAAAGAATATCTGGAAGATGGCAAGCCGGTGGTGAATGATGAAGAAGTGGCTGCAATGAAATCTGTGAGCAGTAACGAAGTAAGTGCCGATGATGATGATGTGGTAAAACGTATAAAAGAATTATTGGAAAATTATGTAAAGCCTGCAGTAGAAATGGATGGTGGCGCCATACAATTTAAAAGTTATGAAAACGGTACGGTAAACCTTGCTATGCAGGGAAGCTGCAGCGGTTGCCCATCAAGCACTATTACCTTAAAAGCAGGTATAGAGGGCATGATGAAGCGCATGATTCCCGAAGTAAAGGAAGTGGTTGCAGAAGCAGAATAAGTGCCATTATTATTTTTGTAAAATATAAATATTTGAAAGCTATCTCATAAAATAGAGATAGCTTTTTCATTTAATGGTAAAGCATCAATACCATAAACAGGAAAAGATTAAATTGGTAAAAAATTAGCTTCCTGAATATTAAAATTACCATGAATCTCTACATCAAAAATATGGTTTGCAACCGCTGCATCATTGCAGTAAAGCACGAATTAAATAAACTAAAACTTGCCGCCGGTGCTGTTACATTAGGCGAAGTATTATTAATAAAAGAGCCTACGGCAAAACAACTTACACAATTAAGAACCAGCCTTGCAGTTTTAGGTTTTGAAGTGCTGGATGACAGCCGCAAAAAACTGATTGAAAAAATTAAAAACATTATCGTAGAGCAGGTACATTATGATAGTTTTGATGATAAACATAATTTCTCAGATATCATTTCAAAAAAACTAAATAAAGATTACAGCTATCTCAGTGGGTTGTTTTCCGAAGTGGAAGGTGTTACCATTGAAAAGTATATCATCAATCAAAAAATTGAAAAAGTAAAAGAACTTATTATTTACGATGAACTTAATGTGAGTGAGATTGCTTTTAAATTAGGGTATAGCAGCGTGGCTCATTTATCTGCACAGTTTAAAAAAATAACCGGGCTTACGCCAAGCTATTTTAAAACAATGGGTAATAAGCTGCGCAAGCCTTTAGATAGTGTTTAGCAGCCCCTGAATTGTGTAAATTATTCCTATAATTGTATAAACACCAACCAAAATAAATAATTAACTTTGTACCTCAACTTACAAATACAAATATTGGGTTACTTTACTTTGTATTCCGATTTGAAAAAATGAAAAAAATTGCCCTCATATTACTGATTAGCATTTATGCCCTTTCCAGTTTTGGAATTGGCATAAAGCAGTTTTATTGCTGTGGCAAACTGAAATCTACCAGCATTAGTTTTGTGCAGGATGCTAAAGAAAGATGCAGTAAGGGAAATGAAAGAAGCGGCTGCTGCAAAACAAAGTATCAATCGCTTAAAGTTAAGGATACACATATTACAGCCGATGCCATCAGCAACCCTGTAAAGTATTTTTCAGCAGCTATAATTTTCAATTCATCTTTTGAAAATGCTGC
>JANLQE010000083.1:0-13992 GCA_031367625.1 Bacteroidota bacterium | reverse complement strand
AAATCGGTGCCGGCATATAATTCTGACTCCTGGCTGTTTGACTGCATAACAATATAATCGCCCGCATTTTTTGCTTTTACAGGAATAGTGTAAACATAAGGCCCCATTACAATTTCCGCTGGATCTGAAATTTGATTTATTTTTTTTGTGTAAAAACCGCCGTATTTACTTTTTTTATTTTGAGATTGCAACAGTATGGTTTCACCTGCATTCAAAAATCTTTTCTCTGGATCTAACCGCACGTAATTAAAATCTGTTTTATTTTTTTTACCGAAACCATTGGTAATATTTTTCAGCTGTTCCACACCGTTAGGGTCCACCTGCCAGATATCATATACATCATTTACCAATAAATAACGGTCATTTTCTGTCCAGCCTGTAATGCCCGCTGCCGAAGGATAATCTGGTACATCGTTTTCAATATCATACAATGGTTCTTTTATTTGCCCCGTAATATTTTTTGTAATACCTGTTGCAATGCTGTAAGTAAAATAGTTTTTCAATTTGGGGTTGTACCAATAAATGTAATTACCTTTTGGAGATGCGTTGTAAGTACCCAGCCCATTTATTTGTACCGTTTTTTTACTGCCATTGCTGGTATTAATAATATAAGCGTTTGTTTTTTGCCTGCCTTCCCACTGCAATGACAGCCTGTTGCCTTTGCTGCTTTGAGCCAGTACCCAATCTGAATTACCCTCATCTATCAAGGAAATATTTTCTGCATCTTCTGCACCCAGTTGCACAATTTGATCTGCGCCTGGTTTTATTACTGCCATATAACTGCGTTTTAATTCCTGCTGCAGTTGCTTTAGCTGCTGGGGTTGCAGGTAATCATCATTGTAATGCCACACATCTACCTTTGCCAGTTCAAAGTCCACAAGGGTAGTATCCTTTGCAGGCTGAACCGGCGCAACCCCAAAAAATAATTTACTACCATCTTTACTGAATTTTAATATACCATTCTCACTAACGGTATTACCCAAACGCATACCCACGGTATTTTTATCTGTTATCACCACAGCGCTGTCTTTACCGAAAGTGTAGTACCATAATTTATAAAATTTCTGCAGAGATTTAGCGCTGCTGTCTCTTTCTGCAATAAAAGATAGCTGGCTGCCTTCTTCATCAAAAACAAAAGCTTTGGCATCGTTAAAAGCTTTCATTATGGTGTCTGTTTTATTTTGCATAAGGTTATAAATAAGTACATAAGCCTTACTGTTACTGTCTTTACTGTTTTTTGAAGTTTCAATTACCAGCCTGGTCCCCTTTTTATCAAACAAATAATCGCTAACCAGGTTAAATGTTTTGTTTGTATTGCTGCGCAGGTTACTTACCACTAAATCTGTTCCTTCTGTAACAGTACTTCCAGGTGCTTCATCCCCTTCTGCATCTCCAGAATATTTCTGCAGATAAAAATTATCTGCTTTTTTATAAATTTCCTTTACTGCCTTTTGTGCAGCAGCTATCACTTCTTCTTTTTCAATTTTTCCTTTTACTGAATCCAGGGATTTTCTTATCAGCGAGTCTGCAAGCTTTGTAAGCATATCAATTTTAATTCTTAAAGAGTCGGGAAGTATTTTTTTCTTTGCAGTATCAGGCAACGGTTTTTCCATTTGATAAGCAACCCAGCCTGCCGCTTTTTCAGGAGTTTTAAAAGATTTTATACGGCTTATTTTTATTACACTATCTGTTCCTAACTGTACAATTGCCAGAGAATCTTTTGGCATATCATCAGGCTTATTTTTTTTTATTTTTGCCTGGCGTGTATCCCTGTAAAGTGCTTTTATTTTAAATATGGCATAACGGCTGTCATTGGTAATAAGGGCACTGTAACCACGGCTTACGGAAAGTTTATAATTGTTTTTTATATTCTGAATAACCATTTCACCATCACCTTCCTGCGGATTAACGGCATACACTATATAATTACCATCGTTGCTTATGATACGCTCCCCCACAGATTTCCATTCATCATAAACAGAATGATCTAAAGGTTTTTTGTTTTGTGCAGATGAAAATATTGCCATTAATAAAAAAGAGGGAAGAAAAATTTTACGCATATTCAGTATATTTAGATTGATAAAGTTATCTGAATATCAGCAATAAAATTAACCACTTAAATAATGGGGCAGTTAAAATTGCTGCTGGCTGATGGGCACAGCAGCCAGCGCAGCAGAATAACTGGCAACCCCTGCAATTATATTTTTAAAGAAAATAATTCTATACCTGAAGCTTTGCCTTTTAGTTCAACTATGCCAAGGCTTTCGGTTTGAAATTTTTTAAGGTCGGATGTTTCCATAAATTCTTTAGATACAATGAATTTCTGGTTCAGTTCATTGCAGGCACTGCGGATGCGTGCAGTGGTATTCATAGTATCGCCACTCATGGCAAGATCTTTTTTTATTACGCCTATTTCGCCAACAGTTACTTCGCCAACGTGAATGCCTACCCGAAATTCGGGAATAATCGCATGCCTTCGGCGAAAACGTTCACTGTTTTTCTGAATATTTTTTCTTGCTTCTATAATGGCTGCCAGTGCATCTTTTGAATGCTTTTTGCTGTAAAGCCATGATACCACTATCTCATCGCCTACATATTGATATATACTTCCTCCATGTTCTATCAGGGCCATTGAAACGTGAAAAATAAATTCCCGTATAAATAAAAAGTATTGCTGATGTCCCAGTTTTTCGGCAATGGGTGTAGAGTCTTTCAGGTCTATAAACATCACGATTCTATTTTCTATTTTAGGCTTTATATATTTTCCTGCAAGGATATCAATAAAAACCCCCGGAGAATATTTATCATTTATTTCTATATACAGTTGAGTTACTATGAAAAGTATTATCCAATACAAAATTTTTCTTATAAGCCTGCCGGGTTGCAGTATTTCGTTAAAAAAATTATTTAACGAATCTCCAAAGGATAGCCCTGCTATAAATTTATTGTCAACAAAATGCACAAAAAAGTTCATCGTAAAAGCGGCCAGCAGCAATATAAATGTTTTAGCCAAAAAGTTTTGCCAGAACGGCCTGTTACGAAAAATATGCCGGAGCGTAAATACAAAAAGATAGCCCATGATAAGGCTCATTACAAATACAAGGCACTCCCGGATAAAAAGAGAAAAGGCCGGATGTTGTGAAAGATAATCATTCAGCAGCGATACAACTAAATCAATTACTGTCCAAAAAATGGCGATGTAAAATATTCTTCCGAACCTGAACCTGCTTACACCGGAAAATATCGAATATTTATTTTCTTCTTTTAGCATGAAATATTTTGCAGGTAATTGTAAATATTATTTTGTGCATTGTATGGTATTTCTTCTGTAAAAGTAGGGTGCTGCTCCATTGTTGTAGATAATTGGGTTGATTGTATATTATCGGCCCATCGCATTTCAAAGTAGTCAATCTAATGAACAAGGTTTGAAGAAAAAATGGCCAAAAATTTTAAGCGTTCGTATAAAGGAACTTTACTGTCTTTTGCTTCCTGTAAAACCCTGTTATAAAGCATACAATATTAATTAAAAAGGTGATCCCGTACTGTTTGTGGCAGGCGCAGGAGAACCACCTGTGTTTATAATAGAAGCAACGGTAAAGGCAATAACAGAAATTACAATTCCAAACATAAAAATATTATAGGCAAGCCTGATTAATTTGTATTTTTTACCCAACACAACTCCCAGGTGATAAATATCCTGGATGATAGAACTGTACAGATAATCAGAATCTTTCATCATGGTACGCATAGCTGTTTCATATTCGGCTTGTGGCATTTTATGAAAATTTCCAAAGAAAAGCAAATTGGTTTTTTTATTAACGATATCTTCATCAAGAAAAGTTCCCTGGTTCAGCTTGGGCCTGGTAGCAAGTATAGCTACTACAATGGTAGAAACGGAAGAACACAAAAAGATTATGGTAGGTATAGTAAGGTAAGGATCGGTTTGAAGTTTGCGTAATAACACAGACAAAATAACTGAAATGATTATAGCATTAATAGAGATAAGGATATTGGCTTTACTATCTGCCATATCACTTAGCTTTATATGATTGGATGAAGTAAGGCGCAGCATAGTTTGCATACCTTTGGTAGTGCCGTCTTTTTCTGTAATACCAGTTACTTCATCTGCTTTATTGTAGGAACCCTCAAAAGGTTTTTTTTCTAATTGTTTTTTTAGTTTTTTCAAATTATTTTTTTTTGTACCGTTTAATAAATCTTTACTGTAAGATGTATAGAACCTGTGTGCTTTCATCATTTCAATAGTGCCTTTATCAAACAAGGCTTTGGTTAAACCTGGCTGCGTTTTTTGCAATTCTTCAAATACAAGCCTGTTGGTATTTTTAAATTCTTTGCTGCCAAACTGGTAAGTGTCTGCATCGCAAATAATTTGCTGCAATAAACCCTCTGGTGCCTTAGGATGACGGGTAGCCATGATACATGCGGCAATTTCATTGATTACATTTTCCGAAAGATCAAGCTCTTTTACAAATTCTTTCATAATCTCCACGCTTTTCTCTTCATGCTTTTCTGCAGCTACAAAAAGATAGCCGGTATCATGAAACCAGGCGGCAATAAAAATGATCAGCATATCTTTTTCACTCAACTGGTAATGTCCCGCAATTTCTTTTGTTTTGCCCACTACATTTTTGGTATGCTGCACATTGTGAAATACCAACATCGGAGGATGATATTCCTCAAACATTCCGGTAACAAATTCTTCTGTTTTTTTATATATTGATATGTTATCCATACTGTTATTTAAAAATTGATATTAAGTTTAGTGCCTACTGAAAAATTAAATAATTTATCTTCTTTTGATACTCCAGCTACGGCTGATATCATTACCACATTAAAAGGTACAAAATATAAACCACCGCCATAAGCATTATGCCATTTTTTGGAATTTTCGTTTTGCAACCATACACGCCCTATGTCTAAAAAGCCCACCACACCTACATCTCCGGGCAATACATAAGATCTGGATCTGAATAATCTAAGTCTAATTTCTGCACTTCCATAAGCCACGGAAGAACCGGCAAACCTGTTTTTTCTAAATCCTCTCAAATAATTATCATTCCCCAAAGACAGTGCCTGAAAATATTCGAAATCCTTAGAAAAAATATGACCGCCACCGAAACGTAAAATACTGTTAACCTTGCTACGGTCTGATACGGATGCATAAATGGTCATATCAGAATTTATTTTTGTAAGATTTCTGCTGTTTTTATTTAATCCCCTTAAAGCGCTGAATGCGGTAAACCAGGTTATTCCCCTTGTAGGAAATATTTCATTGTTTATATAATTGATGTCTAATTTTATTTTTGCACCCAAGTAATCTTTTACAGAAAACAAGCTGGCAGAATCGGAGCCTGTAGTTGAATAATTTGTAAGTATCCTTTCTTTGTTATCCTTATAACCGTTCCAGTAATGATAATAAGATGGGCCTGCCGATATTTGAAAAATATCATTGTACCGCTTTCTTAAAAGCAAATCGAGCCAGGCAAATTTGTACCTGGTACGATAGTAAGAGAGCGGAAGGCTTTTATCAAATACCGAATTGTTTCCGTAACCAAAAAAATTATTTAAAACAGGCCTAACCACTTCTGCATTTACGATTACATCATTTTTAAAAATTACCTGGTTAAATATTCCTTCGTACCTGGCCTGCTGGGCGCCCCTGTTAATGGCAAAGAGTGTAGTAAGTTTTTGATTAGTGGAATAAGGTTGTTTTCTAAACCCATAAGTACGTGATGAAAACCCAAGCCCCAGCAATAACTGATCTTCTGCATTATACCCAATATTTATCTGAGGAAAAATAAATTTGTCGTATTGAAATCCGGTATTCTTATATTCAAGTACAGATGGGTCTGCTGAAAAATCATTGTCTGTTTTTCTGGTGTGAAGCAATACATTTTTTTCGGTGGTAAGATCGTAAATGCTGGTAAAAACATTTCCTTTAAGATCAAAACTGTCTTTACCCTTACCTCCCACTATTCTTATTTTAGTTTTAGAAGTAACATTTTCATCTATTTCAAATTTATCATCACCATTTAGTCCGTAAAGCACTAACTCTTTTGTTTCCCCCGGATAAAAAATGCGCCTGTACATGAGGGAGGAAGAATCGCTTTTTTCATCCTTTTTAAATACGGATAATTTAAGCAAGCCATGCTCATTTTGCACATGAAAATATTCAGCTTCGTTGCTACCGGTAACCATTACATATTTTGCCAGAAATTTATAATATTTTAATGCCTGCTTTGTTAAAATATTTCTGCGGCTCATTAATTTTTGTACTGTTCTGGCAGAATCCAAAGCCTTTATTTCCGGTGGATATTTAGAAGCCGCCTGCATAATCACTGCATCAGTAAGGTTCATCTGAAAGCTGTCTGCTATGGCCTTCCATTGATTTTTATCGAGGGAATTTAAAAAACTACGGTCAAAATCACGGGCTACATAATTTAATCCATTGATATCAGGTATTCTTTTTTTAAAGCCCTGTAAAAAAGGCATTTGATTTTTTGATAAGTAAGCTAAAAATAATCCGTCAGAATTAAAAAAAGCCTGATCTCTGTCTCTTGGTACAGGATAATATAACTTGCCCTTACCTGTATCCGAAGTACCCCATTTCCATTGGTCTGCGTGGCGGTCAAAATCGCCAATGAGCATATCTAATAATCTGGCTCTTAAAACTGCCGGCTGGTTTACATGATGGTCGTTATCTTCTACCATTTTATTTAAAATTTTATTGGTACTCTTGCTATCAGTACCATTAGGTGTAGCCCTATTTTCCAGCAGACAAACGGTATTGGCAAATAACGGACGGTAATACCCAAGAGCCGGATCATCGGGTACAAAGAAAAATTCAGGATGCGCCGCCGGCACATTTACCGCCTGGGAAAGTATTGGAATTACAAGGGGCGAATATGGATTACTTGCAGATATTATATCCTCTACCAATCCCTGCGCTAATGTACCCCTGAAATTTTGGGGCAATTCTTTTTCGGGGTCCTTATCCACGGTTCTCAGCGCCCACTCCCGGCCTTCTTTATCTTCCAGCTTAAGAGATTTGGTTTCCTTACCTCCGCCTATTCCTTTTATAGTGAATCCTCCTTTTTCTTTGCGTATATTAAAAACCTTTAACTGCACCGGTGTATTCCATTCTGTACGGTAATTTTTTCCCAGAAAAATTTTTTGAAGATTGGTAGAATGCTTGTATTTATCGCTGGCAGAAATTATTACACTGTCTTTAAATGCAGCCTGTACTTCCCGTAAAGCAGAATCTTTTTTTTTCGGCAGCACTTTTGAAAAGTCCAGGATATTTTTTGAGAAAGATTCTTTCACAGAATCACCATATACCTTATAAAAAGTAGCACGTACATTTTTATTTTTTGATACCTGCAGTGTGGCAAAGCCATTATCAGAAGATGCAAATAAAGTGTTTTTACTTTTAGAAACACGGGAGGTTTTACTTCCGCTGCCGCTTACAATATAATTGTAGCCGCTATCCTGTATCATTTGTAACGTATGTTCATGACCCGATACATAAATTACATTTGGATGGCCTTTAATTACATTTTCCACATCGAAAATCATTTGCTGGTAAAATGGATGTTTTAAATCCTGTTCGGTTCCAAACACCGCCCTTGTTAATGGGTAAGCGGAGCCAAGAATGGGTAATGGAAAATAAAAATTTGGATTAATATCGGTAAAGGGAAAGATGTGTTGCTTAAGGGTAAAATATCCCCCATGCTGGCCGTAACTTCTGAATGGATGATGGGTAGCAAAAATCACTAATTTTTTTGAATTGCGGGAAAGAATATCATCTAATTGGGTAAGTACTTCTGCCTTGGTTTTATAGGGGCAGTCAGATTCAATACCCGGCTTATCATTAGCGTGCAGCCACCACTGGCTATCCATTATAACGAGTGTGATATCATCATTTATATTTACTTCCACCGGGCCGGGGCAGCCATCTCTGGGCAATTGTGTAACATATTTATTGCCTAAAATATCTATGTAATCCTGCACCCTCAATATAGATTCATACCCGTTTTTTCCGCCATTGGCCCAATCATGGTTACCGGGAATAAAATATACATTCACCGGAGATTTGCCGGCAATATTTATCTGAGAATCCAGCGGAGCTTTGGCAATTGCATACGTTGGCAGCGCATCATCAGGCAGGCCCGTCTTATACAAATTATCACCGAGGTAAATAACGGTAGTATTTTTATTTAGCGGCACATGTGTTTGCACGCCATGTACTACTGGTTGTTTTCCATTGGTAAGCTGCCCGGCATCTCCTATCAATACAATAGTAGCCTGCAAACTATCCTGTGCTTTCAAAACAGTTATGCCTGAAAAAAAAATAACGCTTAATAAACAGCATTTTCTCATTTACCTTTCTTTTTATTTTTTAATATCAGCAGTGTTGCATATCCTTCCAGAAATACTTCGTTGGAAATGATCATATCACCCGCAGGGGTAAACGCTAAACCTTCCGGTTGTTTATAAATTTTGGGGTTCAGTTCAAACACATCTTTAAAATTTCCGTTTCTGTCTGTAATTACAAGCAATTTATTTACCGAACAAAGAATATATAAATCTTTAGTAACAGGGTTTATAGCCGCCGCCGATGGCTTTAAAAAAAGCTTGTCAACTTTAAGCTTTTTAAAAATTGGAGCCACATCAATCTGCATAAACGGCAAAAAGGTTTTGGCTGAATCATCATAATAAAATGAACTTACTTTTTTCTTTTTATCTTCTTCGCATTGCTTACACATCACTATCATTTTCCTGGCAGAATCATCGTAGTAAAGTGTTTCAAATTCATTTGTTTTTTTTGAAGCGTTTTCAAAAGATTATTTTTCCGTAACAATACTATCTCCCTTAAACCGCACAGGTATAATGTTTCCGTTGCTTACCAGGGTATAAAAAACACTGTCTTTTAAAATTAAATCTTCAAAATCTTTTTTTTCTTCAAAACGCCAGTGTTTTGCCCTGTCGGGGTGTTTAACCGGAATTTTAAATAATAAACCATCTTCATCTACAATGGCAAATACACTGGTATCTTTTGGATAATAGGCAATACCGGATATTTCATCTAACTGCTGTGGCAAATTTATAATAACAGGATTGGCAATATTGTACATATCCGAATTACGAAAAGTGTTTTTAGCAGGAGCCGTTTGGCAACTTACCATTGCTGATATAAAAATATAGGTAAAAACAAAATACAGGCTTTTTAAACTGAGTATCATTATATTATAATATAACCAGTTAAGACAAATGATATGCCAATGCAAACAATTGAATTTAGAAGTATTTGTACCGTTTTAAAATGGAAGATCCAAAGACTAATAAAGTAGCAATGTGGGGATAATTTTGCCATCTCCCTCTTATTCATCCTCAATTAAACCCCAATTGGATTTTAACTGATTAAAGGCTGAATTGGATAATTGAAGGTTGTTATAATGCCCGGCTATATTTTTTTGGCGATATGCTTCGTATAAACTTACCGCACAAGCTACAGATATATTCAACGATTTTATAATACCCGACTGTGGAATAATAAAATTGCCATCTGCCAGAGCAATTATTTCTTCGCTTACACCGCTGTGTTCGTTGCCAAAAACAAGGGCTGTTTTTTGGGTAAGGTCCAGTTGGTATAATCCTACTGCATCGCTGCTGAGATGAGTGGTAAAAATTTTATTAAAATGTTTTCTCAGTTCTGCAAAGCATTTTTTGGTATCAGTAAACTGGTGAATGGTAAGCCATTTGGCGGCGCTTGAAGAACTTTTGGCGCTCCATTTTTCATGGGCGGCTATGGCAGTGTTTAATATATATATATCCTGTATGCCCACGGCATCGCATGTACGCATTACCGCAGATATATTGTGCGGATCTGAAACATTTTCAAGCACAACAGTAAGCCCCGGCTGGCGCTTGGCTAACACGTTTGTAAGGCGTTCAATTCTTTCAGGAGTCATGCTGCAAAAGTAAAAATTCAAAACTATAAAAAATAAGAAGATATAAATTTGTTTTTTAATCAGCATTTGTTTTTCTAATTCTTAATAACCGCTGCCAGGGATTATAAAAAATATATTTTGTACAAAAGTTTGATTGCATACATTTATACATTGATAAAATTTTAAACCAAAAACTTAATTAATGAAAAACTTAATTGCCTGTTGTTTTCTTTATGCAGGTTTTACTGCCTGCAACAACCATGCATCTACCATTGCTGCAAAACCAGATATACTGGCGGCTAATATGGATACTACAGTAAGCCCCGGAGAAGATTTTTTTCAGTATGCCAACGGCGGATGGATAAAAAAAACTCCTATCCCCGCTGCGGAAAGTGGCTGGGGCATTGGTAATATGGTGCAGGATGAAATTTACAGCCGCCTGAAAACAATCAATGAAAAAGCTATTGCAGAAAAAGCTTCAGATGGAACTATCTCACAAAAAACCGGCGACTTTTGGAAAAGCGGAATGGATAGTACTGGCATTGATAAGGCAGGATTAATGCCCCTGCAAAATGATATAAAAGCAATTGATGCTGTAACCAATGCAGCACAACTGATGGAAGTAGCTGCCGGTTTTCATAAAAAATCTATAGGCTGTTTCTTTAGCAATTATGTAGGCCAGGATGATAAGCACAGTGATATGATGGCTTTTAAAATGGACCAGGGTGGCCTGGGGATGCCCAACAGGGATTACTATTTTAATACAGATGACAGAACATTAAAAGTAAAAGCAGCTTACCAGGACTATATGCTTAAAACTTTTCGCCAGTTGGATACTGCTACCGCCAAAAAAAATGTGGAGGAGGTGCTTACCCTGGAAACAAAGCTGGCCAAATCGAGCAGAAAATTAGCTGCCCTGCGTGACCCTTATAAAAATTATAATAAAATGAGCTGGGCCGGCCTGGGCAAAATTGCACCCGCCATTAACTGGATCGAATATGCGAAAACTACCGGCGCTTTCAAAGTGGATTCAGTAATTATAGGCCAGCCGGAATTTTATACCAGCTTAAGCAATGAAATAAAAGCTACGCCAATAAATGTTTGGAAAAGTTATTTAAAACTGAGGCTTATTCAAAACGCCGCAGAATATTTAGATAAAGAAACTTACAACAACTACTTTGATTACCGCAAAACCCTTACCGGCGCCAAAGAGCCAAGGGCACGGTGGAAAAGAGTGCTGGATGCAGAAGAAGGGGCTATTGGCGAGGCTTTGGGGCAGTTGTTTGTAAAAGAATATTTTAGCGAAACGGCCAAAAAAAGATATAACGGTATGGTAGAAAATATCAGGGCTGCTTATAAAGAGAGAATTGGTAAACTTTCGTGGATGAGTGACAGCACGAAACAAAAAGCTTATGAAAAATTAGCAAAGATTACAAAGAAGGTTGGATATCCTGATAAATGGAAAGATTTCAGCAGTCTTAAAATTGATGACGGCCCATGGGTATTAAATATGGAAAGAGCCGGCGGGTGGTGGTACAATTATCAAATAAATAAATTGGGCAAACCTGTAGATCGCACAGAGTGGGGTATGACACCGCAAACTTATAATGCCTATTACAACCCCAGCAATAATGAAATTGTGTTACCCGCAGGAATATTTGCGGTGGCGGGCTACAGGGATGAAGACCTTGATGATGCCCTGGTGTATGGCTATGCCGCAGCATCTACAATTGGCCACGAAATTACCCATGGCTTTGATGACCAGGGAAGGCAATATGATGATGCAGGAAACCTTAAAAACTGGTGGACAAAAAATGATGAAACAGCATTTACAAAAAAAGCTGGATTTATCATCAGGCAATTCAGTGAATTTAACCCCGTAGATACCCTGCACATAAATGGTGATGCCACACAGGGAGAAAACATTGCAGACCTGGGCGGGCTGCTGCTTGGCCTTGATGCTTTTAAAAAAACTACTGCGTATAAAAAGAATGAAAAAATAGCAGGTCTTACACAAACACAGCGCTACTTTTTAGGTTATGCATTGGGGTGGCTTTCGCAGACAAGAAAAGAGCGTTTAGCCAACCAGGTTATGACGGATGTACATGCTCCTGCAAGAGAAAGGGTAAACGGCCCGGTGGTAAATATCCCAGAATTTTATGAAGCTTTTGGAATAAAGCCCGGAGATAAAATGTACAGGGCAGATAGCTTAAGGGTAAATATATGGTAAGAGGAAAAGTAAAAAAGTATATAAAGTAAAATAAAGTTAATAAGGGAGTTGCATTGCAGCTCCTTTATTTCGCTATATTGTGTATAACCAATTCGACCCTTAAAATAATATGAAACAAATTAAATTTATCATTATCCTGATTTTATTAACGCAAACCCTGGAAGCACAAAAAACTGTAGTAAATGAATTTTCAGCAATAGATAAGAAATCACTTGAGCTACCCGTTTCCATGACGACAACTACAAAAGATATTTCAACTTATATAACAACAAATTTCAAAACGGATAAAGAAAGAATAAGAGCAATTTTTATTTGGGTAGCTGCTAATATTCAATATGACATTGATAACATGTTTGCCCTGAATTTCTATGAAAAGAGGGAAGATAAAATTGCCAAAGCTCTCAATACCAGGAAAGGTATTTGTGAAAATTATGCTGCCCTGTTTAACGAGATTTGCTTAAACTCAGGAATTAAGTCTTTTGTTATTGAAGGTTATACTAAACAAAATGGATTTGCAGATTATATTCCACATGCCTGGTGTTCTGCATTAATTGAGGGCTCATGGTTTATGTTTGACCCCACCTGGGGTTCAGGTTATATTAGCAATGGAAAATTTTACAAAAAAATTAATAACGGGTACTTCAAAGCTAATCCTGCTACACTTATTAAATCTCACATGCCTTTTGATATGCTATGGCAATTTTTAAATTACCCGGTAAGTAACCAGGAATTTTATGAGGGGAAGACAATACAGAATAAATCAAAATCATTTTTTAATTATATAGATTCACTAAAGATTTATGAAAGTCAAAAACATATTGAACAGCTAATTGCATCTGCCACCAGGATAGAAAAAAATGGAGTAAAGAACTCTTTAATTTATGACAGGTTACAACATATTAAATTAGCAATAGAAAATATTAAAATAGAGACAGAAAATGACAGGCAAAATAAAGCTGTAAATCTTTACAACGCTGCTGCTGCAGATTACAATAATGCAATAAATGAGTTTAACATTTTCATTCAATACCGGAATAAGCAGTTTATGCCTGTCAAATCTGATGATGAGATTCAAAAAATGATTGATACGGTAACCACAGAATTTAGTGAAGCAAAAACAAAATTGAGCCAGATAACTAATCCTGATGCAAATACAATTTCACTGATTTTGCAACTTAATAAATCTATTGAAGAAAATTTAATTCACGTAAAGGAGCAACAGCAATGGCTTACACTTTATTTTAGTAAAGGAAAGGCAAAACGAAAATCAATGTTTTTTGAAAAAAAGATTACCTGGTTTGGCATTCCGATAAATTGATGGTATAATTTAACACCCGGCAGCGCTAAAGAAAGCGCAATAAAATATTTACCAATCCAATTACTATTTATTGCCGGTGGCGCTCTTCTAAAATCTGTTCTATATCTTTTAAAGTAAATCCTTTTGCCTGCAGTAAAATAAGGTAATGAAACAACAGGTCTGCTGCTTCGTTTTTAAAAAGCTCATCATTATTATCTTTTGATTCAATTACCAACTCCACCGCTTCCTCTCCTACTTTTTGTGCAATTTTATTAATGCCCTTTGCAAACAGGCTGCTGGTGTAAGATGCGGCTACGGGATTATTTTTTCTGCTGCTGATAATTTTTTCAAGTGCCGGCAAAAAACTGTCTGCAGCATTGATTTCATTAAAACAGGTATCAGCACCGGTATGGCATACAGGCCCTGCAGGGTTAGCTTTTATGAGAATGGTATCCATATCACAGTCAATCAATATTTCAACAATATCAAGAAAGTTA
>JANLQE010000069.1:0-21508 GCA_031367625.1 Bacteroidota bacterium | reverse complement strand
TACTATTGAGCGTATAAAATTAAAACCCCATAAAAAAGGCAGGCTCTTTAATAAAGTATTCATGATCTATTTATTAATTCATCGGCACTTCAATGGCCAGCAATTCTGCATCTTCTGTTGCTTTTATAGTAAAACTATCCGCCTCATAAATTCCTGCTGCATCCCTTTTTTCCAATTTTTTACCATCTAATTCTATGGCGCCGTTTATAACTACTAAATAAACACCGTTTCCTTTAAAACTATTTTGATAATTTAATGTATTTCCGGCTTCTAATTTTGTAAGGGCAAAACGGGCATCCTGGTTTATCCATAATGCTTTGTCTTCATCATTTGGTGAAACAATTACCTGCCATTTATTTACTCTTTCCCCGATATCAAAATTGCGTTGGTCGTATCGTGGTTTTATATTTCTTTCTTTCGGGAAAACCCATATCTGAAAAAGCGTAACAGGTTCCGTTGCAGATTCATTAGCTTCAGAATGTTGCACACCAGTGCCTGCGCTCATTATCTGTACATCACCCGCTTTAATAACCCCCTGCCCGCCCGTGCTGTCCTTATGTTTCAGCGCACCGGTAAAAGGAATAGTAACAATTTCCATGTTATCATGTGGATGAGTAGGGAATGCACCTCCACCACCAATAAAGTCATCATTAAGTACCCGTAATAATCCAAAATGAACTTTCTCCGGGTTATTATAATTACCAAAACTAAAATAGTAATTTGGTTTTAGCCAACCGTAATCGCCGGAACCCCTTTCTGCGGCTTTTTGTATGATCGTTTTCATGATAAATATTTTTATTAATGTTTAAACATCAAAGATAATACCATATTAAATAAACTGACATTTTAGCAAGAAATGGAAACACGGATGACACAGATTTCGGCTGATGAAAACGGATGCTGAATTCAATAAAAAACTCCTTTAAAAAAGATGCTATAGATGAAATATTTATTTCTTAAAATCCGTTAAATCCTTGTAATCAGCTATTCTGTCTTACCTAATTCAAATGGCTGAAATCTTCTGGAGTTAAAGCGGTGGATGTATCTTCTACCCTGTCGTCATTGTATTCTAAAATAAAATTGTTTCTGCCTTCGCCGATAAGTATATGCAGGTATTTTTGCTGTATCAGTTCCAGCATATTTAAGAAAATAAAAATGGCGTGAATGCGGTCTTCACATACTTCAAAAATTTTCTCAAAAGAGAGTGTTTTTTCTTTACTACTTATTTCCAGCATATATTCTCTTATGCCCTCCATGGTATAATTATACTGCACAACAGTGTGTACCGGCTGGTTATTTTTTTCATGCAGGCGCTGTACTACTTTTTCAAAAGCCTTCATCAGCTTAAATAAGGATACCGTTTGTATCTCTGTTCCTTCGCCGGCTTCTTCGCCAATCTGTGATAATTCTTTATGCAGGTTGCCCCTTTTTATCATCATCATCCGGGTGGCTTCCATTTCAGCCATCACCGCACTGGCTTCTTTAAATTTCTTGTATTCCAGAATTTTATTTATCAGTTCCTGGCGTGGATCTATTTCATTGCCTGCTGCATCAATTTCTTTACGGGGCAATAACATTTTTGCCTTTATCCGCATCAGGGTGCTGATAAATAAAATAAACTCGCTGCTCAGTTCAATATTTAATTTTCCTGCATCATGAATATGATCCAGAAAATCGTTGGTAATTTTGGTGATGGGAATATTGTAAATATCCAGTTCATCCCTCTCAATAAAAAAGAGCAAGAGATCAAACGGGCCTTCAAACTGGTCTAATTTTATCTGGTATGATTCGTTGTTCAAAGTAAAAATTTTAATATTAAAAACAGGTAAAATTAAGGATTTAGTTTTTAAAGTTATATGCAAATCCAATACCCATCAATTGTAAAATCTGGGGCGCAGGGCCTTTGCCTCGCTCTACATTTTTTGTATCATTATCATAAATAATATCCAGATTAAAATTAAAATTTATATACCTGGTAATTTTTGCCGATAGTACGTTTGTCCAGTAAATATCTATATTCTGGGGCTGGCTTTTATAATTTGAAAACAGGTCAAGCTTTGATTTATAAGTAAAACTTTTCCCCAGTTTAGCCAGGTAATTTACAGACAGAAAAGCGCCAAATTCCTTCTTTGCATTTTTGCCGGCAGGCACACCGTATAATGGAGCAATAAAATCGTCACTTACTATTATCCACCTGGCCGTAAGTGGAGATATAAAAACAGAAAAATTATTACATGGCTTATAATTAAGGCCAAGAGATATTAATACATAAGTGGGTGCAAATGATTTTGAGGTAAGGGAGGCGGAGTCTGCACCTACACTGTTTTTATTGTAAGCAAAGCCTTTTGCAAATTGGGACCGCAGGTTGAACAATGCCGCCACATCAACTTTTTTTGAAATAGCATGGCCTGCCTTAGAACTGTATTCTATGCGGTCGCTGGACTTTCTGTTGCCAAGACTGGTAGTGTTTACAAGGCCATAGGCAAGGTCAAGGCTGTTATCCCACGATTGTTTATTTTTTTTATAAAATGCATATAGGTTCAGATAGGAATTTAAAGAAAATGAAAACTTATCGCCGCCGGCGCTCCAGTTGCTGAGTGTTCCCTGGTTTATATTTACATTAATAAAGCCACCTTTTTTCCAGGTTTTTACCGTGGTATCCGCAGCATCTTTTTTAATTTTGTCAGATGCTGCGGCTTTTAAATCTTTTACGGTTGCATCCTGTGCCTTTACAGTTGTTAAGAGAAAGATGAAGAGGATAAAAACTAAAATATTTTTCATTTTATAGTATTTAGGTAAAAGAAAAGAGGCTGCCATGAATGATGGCAGCCGCATTAAATGTATAAAAATATTTTTTTATTTTCTCAGGGCATCCCTTATTTCCATCAATAATTTATCTGTAGAGGATGGCTCTGCAGGCGGAGCTACTTTCTTTTTATTCATAGCATTTACAACTTTAATAATTGAAAACAATACCAGTGCAATAATAATAAATTTTATAACTGCCGCTAAAAATTTGCCATATTTTACAGCTCCCCAAGTTAAGTGATCGATATCTGCAACGCCTGCAGCTTTAAGGGCGGGGGTAAGCAGCAGCGGCGTAATAACATCATCTACCAGTGAAGAAATAATAGCGCCAAAGGCTGCTCCTATAATTACGGCAACAGCCAGATCTACAATATTGCCTTTTAAGGCAAAGTCTTTAAACTCTTTTACAAAGCTCATAATAGTAAAATTTTAGTTTTTATATAAAATTGTTTAGTTAAGTTATGCAAATATTAAAAATAAAAAACATTTTAAAAGAATTATTTATTCATTCACCTTTGCGCTTTAAAAAAATTACCTGTTTATAAGCTTTGAATAATAAATTTCTCAACTGGTTTATCTTTATTGCGCTTTCCTTTATCTGGGGCAGCAGTTTTATTTTAATGAAAGAAGGCCTTGTAAGCCTCAGCGCTTTCCAGGTAGCATCATTACGTATCATTTCTTCGGGGCTGGTTTTACTGCCCATAACTATCAAAACATTCAGAGAGATACCCAAAAATAAAATTTTTACCATTTTTATGTCGGGGGTATTGGGCAGCCTTATACCCGCTTACTTATTTTGTATTGCAGAGCAGGGGATAGAGAGTGCATTGGCAGGTGTATTAAATTCTCTTACCCCAATTTTTGTAATTATTTGCGGGGTCATATTTTTTAAAACTCAGGTTGCTGCAAATAAAGTTTTGGGGATTTTTATTGCCTTTTCCGGAAGTGTATTATTATTTTTAAGCCAGCCCGGCTTTGCACAGCACAGTAATATCTTATATGTTTCTCTGGTTGTATTAGCAACTTTATTGTATGGTTTTAATGTGAATATGGTGCATCGCCATCTTAGCAATATTCCATCGGTAAGGATTGCAGCTTTGGCTTTATCATTAAATGCAATTCCAGCTTTACCAGTATTATATTTTACAGGCTATTTCAAACTTGATTTTTCTGATAAAGCCGTAATATTATCTACAGCGTATTCATTTGTGCTGGGTATATTTGGTACTGCTTTGGCAACTATTATTTTTTATATTCTGCTCAAAAGGGCCGGGGCAGTATTTGCTTCTATGGTTACTTATGGCATTCCCGTTTTTGCCATTATGTGGGGAATAATTTATGGGGAGCAGGTTGGCTGGCAACAGGCCGGATGCCTGGCAATTATTTTACTGGGAGTCTATGTTGTAAACAGGAAAATCAGCGCTAATTAAATATCAATTTTTTCTTTACTCCAGGGTAATGCTCAAAGAAAACAATTTCTTTTTTGCGCTCATCAATTAATGCTTTTCTACCTAAAAGTTTTAATCCTTTTTTATTATAAAATTCTAAAAAAAGCGTATCACCAGTTTTTGTGTATTTACCGGGGTACCTCGTATTTTTTACACTGTCAAATAACTGACGGTAAAATTCAAAAAAATTATTTTCTTTTATGTCAAAATAAGAATCATTTAAATCTGCTATAGATTTAAAACTCTTCTGCACTTTTGATGCTTCAAAGAGTGTCTTGTCTTTGCTGAATTTATTTGAAGGAGAGCAGGAAAAAATAATAAGTGCTGATAATGCTAAAAGCAGAAACTTCATTTAAGTTGTTTTATATTTTTTAATAAATTTATTTGCTTTAACATGAAACAAATTCCGGTTCTACCCATACCTCACTTTCTTTAAGTAAATTAATCAATTCACTTACTGCTATATTACTATCAATATTTCTTTTAACCACTTCTTTTCCCCGGTATAAAGTAATTTTCCCTGTCCCGCTGCCTACATACCCAAAATCTGCATCGGCCATTTCGCCGGGGCCATTTACTATGCAGCCCATGATGGCAATTTTTAGTCCTTTTAAATGATTGGTTACGCTTCTTATTTTAGCTGTTGTTTCCTGCAGGTCAAACAGGGTGCGGCCGCAGCTTGGGCAACTGATATATTCGGTTTTAGAAATCCGGGTACGCACCGCCTGTAAAACAGAGAACGAGGTATTGTTTAAAAACTGGTAATTATTTTTTGCAGGCAAATATGTACGCCCACTCACTTTGCTGTTAATCATTTTCGATGGGTCGTTCATCAACCATATACCATCTCCCATACCATCTAAAAATAAACCGCCTGCAGTTGCTGAAAAATGTATCAGTTGCTCATCCCCCTGATTGTGCATACTTTCTACAGCAATTATCACAGGGCAGTTAATATTTTTGTTCATTAAACTTACAACAAAAGAACGTAGTTGCTGCATGGTATTTTTTGCACTGGCATAAATACACAATACAACTGTTTTATCATTTTCAATCTGGGGCAGCAGTGTTTCATAATCTTCAGAAACATCTACAGAAATAAAATTAATGGCTGCTGATTTTTTTGCTGCAGATAAAAAATTATTCTTATCAAACAGCGGAAAATATTTTGAAGGTTCGTTGGTATCTATCCATGTTTTATAATCGCAGATAATTTTTAATGTTCCCGGCAAATTAAAGCCTACTGTTTTCTCCCCTGAATAAATAAAGTCTGCAGCCGCATCTGCAATATTCCATTTATCTGTTTGGTCATTATAGCTGTAACCAATTACGGATAAATCTGCAGGGGTAATATTTTTAGCCAGCATAAAATCTGCAATAACTACCGGCACATGCCTGTTGCCAATATTACCAACTTCGTTTGTGTACCGTCGGGAATATTCAAAAGGGGAATATGGGAGTTTTCCTTTAACTGAAATTTGTCGGTCTTCGGTTGTCTGTTGCCCGTTGTCAGTGTATCGTTTTACTAAATCCTGACAAACAGGAATTTCAAATTCAGGGTCTTCGGTAAGGCTTACCCGAATGGTATCTCCAATACCATCTTCCAGTAAACTGCCGATTCCTATTGCCGATTTTATTCTTCCGTCTTCACCATCACCAGCTTCGGTAACGCCCAGGTGCAGGGGGTAACATTCGCCAAACTCCTGCATCATGTGTTGTATCAGTAGCCGGTAAGCCTGCACCATCACCAATGGATTGCTGCTTTTCATGCTAAGAATAATATTGTGATAATCGTGGCTGCGGGCAATGCGCAAAAATTCCATAGCACTTTCTACCATACCATTAGCTGTATCGCCGTACCGGCTCATAATGCGATCGCTAAGGCTGCCATGATTGGTACCGATACGCATAGCGGTTCCATATTCTTTACATATTAATACCAATGGGGTAAAACGCTCTCTTATTCTTTCTATTTCTTCTGCATACTCTGCATCGGTATATTCTATCTGTTCAAATTTTTTCTTATCTACATAATTGCCTGGGTTCACTCTTACTTTTTCAACAATTCTGGCTGCAATCTCGGCGGCGTTGGGTGTAAAGTGAATGTCTGCTACTAACGGTGTAGTGTAGCCTCTTTTTATTAATTCATCTTTAATTGCCTGCAGGTTTTCTGCTTCTTTTTTTGAAGGCGCAGTAATACGCACAAGTTCTGCTCCGGCTTCTATACAACGGATGGATTGCTCTGCCGTTGCCTTTGTATCCATTGTATCGGTTGTAGTCATCGTCTGCACACGGATAGGATGATTGGCCCCAATCAATAGCTTGCCCACTTTTACTTCTCTGGTAACAAGCCGTTTATATTCCGTTAAAGATTCACAATACAATTGCATAAGATTGTTATTTAAAAAAATGTTGTGTTACAAATTCTTTTATAGCTAATGCGTTAATGTACGCTTATTGTGCTTAATGTAACCCTTAGTAATTTAAGAGAAATAAACTTTTCATTTTTCTGTATGCAAAGTTTAACTGATTCTATTAAATCATGCGTTTCAAGAAAATCAATTTGGCAGGCAACAAGGTATGCTTTTCAAATATTTTTCAGCCGCTTGTTGAGAATGGAAACAGCAGATACCATAAGGGCATCATTCAATAAAATTTTATTAAATCATGCTCGGCTTTTTTAAACCATTTCTAATATTCTTTCATACAAAAGTTTCCCTGTGTTTACAGCAATTTTTAATAAATTTTTTCAGGCTGATAGCCTTCTGCAATTTCTTTTACTAACTGTTGTATTTGATTTTGTGTAACCATAATAGTGTAAAGTTACTCAACATTTATACCCTTTATTACCAATCCTTTTCCGGTTTATTTACAGCCGCAGCATTTACTTTATGCAATTTATTCTGCAGGTTAGCCTCCTGCTGCATCAGGGCTTTAAGTTTTTCATCAGCATCTTTTTTGGTTATTTTAGAAGGTTGTGGCTTTGGCTCATCCTGCTTTTTTTGCTTATCTTTATTTTGATCCTGTTTTTTATCCTTTTGCTGCTGTTGTTTTTGCTGTTGCAATGCCTTCTGAAGATTTTGCCTGGCATCATCATCATTTGGAGAAAGCTTTAATGCATTTTTATAAGCTTCAATACACTCTGGTATTTTTTTATTATTCTGCATTACCACTCCTTTGTTATAAAAAGCATTTGCTTTTTGTACCGGTTTGTTCAGCCCTTTTACAGCATTATCATAAGCGGCTATTGATTCATCTGTCTTTTGCGATCTGTACAAAGCATTTCCAATATTAAACTGTGCTGTTGCATTTGCGGGATTCTTTTTAAGTGCCTGACTGTAAGCATCTGTAGCCGTGGCATAATCATTTTTTTTATATGCTGCATTTCCTTCTTTGATAATGGCTTTTTCACTTTGTGCAAATGCGTGTGTTCCAAAAGCTAAAAATAGCAAGGTAAGGGCAGGCTTAAGTTTCGGGAATTTATTTTGCTTTGTTTCGGAAATAAAAAATTCTATTAATAAAAATAAAAGTGCTGCTGCAACAAAATATTGAAAATAACTTTTATAGTTTAACAGCGAATCATCTGTAACATTTCTACTGTCCATATTATTTAATTGTGCTGCAATGCCGGACACCACAGCATCAGTAGTAGAAAATAACTGGTATGCGCCGTTCCCTTTTTCGGCTATCAATTTTAATTCTGCTTCATTTAATTTTGTTATAACCGTATTTCCATCTTTATCTTTTTTTAATTCGCCGGTAGTTTCATCCATTATAGGAGCGCCGTCGGGGGAGCCAATACCAACAGTATTAATCACCACACCTTCCTGCCCCATCTCTTCTGCAATCTTCAAAGCACTCTCATCATGGTCTTCTCCATCGCTGATTAATATAAGGGCTTTGTATTTTTTTTCTTTTGTATTATAAGAGGAGTAACACATTTTTAATGCATCGCCTATCACCGTTCCCTGTGTGGGGATAGATTCCGGCGTGGCAGAATTTAAATACATTTTTGCAGCGGCGTGGTCTGCACTTAACGGCATTTGTAAATATGCTTTTCCGGCAAAAACAACAATGCCTATGCGATCGTTTTTCAATCTGTCAATCATCCTGTTTAGTAATTGCTTTGCCCTTTCCAGCCTGTTTGGTTTTATATCCTGTGCCAGCATACTTTTACTTACATCCAGGGCAATCATTATATCTATACCGTCTCTGTTTATTTTATCTGATCCGGTAGGGCTTCTTAAATTGGCTAAAGTAAGTACCAGCACTGCCATTGCGCAGGTAACCAGTATAAATTTTTTAGTAAAAGAAGATGCTTTGTATTTAGCTAATAATTGTTTTACCAACCCTTCATCGCCAATCTTCTTTATTGTTTTCTTTTTTTTATTTTTTGCATATAAAAAAATAATCAGCATTACAGGAAGCAGTGCCAAGCCGGATAAAAAGAATATATATTGAAATTCAGGCATAAATGAATACTGCAAATTAACGGTTTAGATTTTTGCGGATGTTAAAAAAAGAATAAGAAATATTATAAATCAATAGAACACGAATTATATTAATTACACTAATTACTTTTAAAGTATTTATCGTACTGCCTTACATTTTGCCCTCTAAGAAACCTAATTGTTTTAAAATATCTTTTGTAATACCAATGCGTACAGGAATCATATCAATGTTTTTATCCTTAGATTTTACCATTGTTACAAAAAAATACACATGCCTGTTTTCTTCTATCCAGCCAACGAGCCAGCCTATTGCGTTATTAGCTTCATCAAAACCCCAACCTGTTTTATAACTTAATTTGTAAGCGGTATTGTCTTCCTGCAGCATTACATTTCTTACCGTTTGCTGTACAGATTTTCTAAATGGCAACTGATCAAAATATAACCGCTTCATCATCCCCAGTTGTTCATCGGGAGATATTTTTAATGTATTGTTAAGCCAGAAAGAATCAATAGGGCCGCTTATATTTTTATTGCCGTAAGCAAGGCTGTCTATCCAAAGCTTCATGGTATCTTCTCCAATACTGCGGGCCACTTGCTGATACCAGGCAACGTTGCTCACTTTAAAAGCTTCTTTCATACTCATATCCCTGTTCCACTCAGCGTTTGGGCGCTTTACACCATCCCATTTTACAATCATGTTTTCATCTGTAATGCGCCCCGTTTGCAACCCAATAAGAGAGTTTACAATTTTAAAAGTAGAAGCAGGCAGGGTACGCATGGTATCAAGCGCCATATTATAAACGGTTATCTGCCCATCTGTATTATTAAGCATGGTAAAACAGCCATCAACATTTTTTGCATCAAAATATTTTTTAAGACTGTTATCAATTTTTGCTTTGTTTACAGAGCAGGAGGAAACCAAAAGACAAAGGGCAAAAGGCAAAAAATAATGATGGATTTTCAATGTAGAATTTTTTTGTACTAATTTATTTTTTTTGTAAATGCACTGCAGCAGCATCTAATGCATCATAAAAATTTTGTCCAAATTTGCGGATCAACGGTTCTTTTAAAAATTGATATACGGGCACTTTTAATTTTTTTCCCAGGGCGCAGGCGGCTTTGCAATTGTCTTCCCGTGGTTCGTAATTGGCAAATTGGGTAACCCCATCATTACTTTTTGTAACGGTTACCGGAAACAAATGACAACTGATTGGCTTTTTCCATTGTATTTTTCCATCCAGGTATGCCTGTTCTATTCCGCACTTAACAATACCGGTTTTATCTGTAATGCCATACACACAAATTTTACTGTTTATAGTAGGCGTTACCCACCCAAATTCTTTATCATAAACATACCTGCCCTGGCGGTTTATTTCTGCTTTACTTTCTTTACCGAGATAGGGTAACACTTCATCAAACGCCTTATCAATTTCTTTTAATTCGTTTTTATCAAGCGGTGCACCTGCATCACCATCTACGCAACATGCTCCTTTGCATTTTGTAAGGTCGCAAACAAACTGGGCTTTTGCTATTTCATCACTTACCAGCACATTATCTATTGCTATCATGGGGCAAAAATACAACTAATACCAAATTGATTTTCAAAATACTCGCCTGCTTTATTTATTGAAACATAATTACAGATATTACACCGGCATAATTTGTTTGCATATTAATGAATGGTTAATACTTTCTTCGAATGTAGCTGATTAATACTTACAAAATTTTTGCAGAAATATTTTAAAAAAAATTACCATAAGTGGGTATTGCAATTCTTAATAATACATTTTAGTTTTACATCAGATTTCGATTTCTACGAACTAAAACAACCGGTAAGTTCAAAAAAAAATTCTCCTAAGAAATTCTATCAACTACTTAAACCTACATCTCCAGCAAAAAAATAAAAGGCATTTTCTTTAGGGGATTACTATGCCCGGCATTTATCATGCTGCCCCCATTCTTTTAACCTTTAAAAATTATTTTTATGCCAAACGAAAACGATTCAAAATTGCCATGCTGCCCCAAACTGATAGAAGATAATCATTGCGATATTATTAATTTCAGCAGGGTACTTACGTATCCTTCCAGCATCATTGCCGCCAACAGAAGAAGAATAATTGTAGAAGTGATCCTTCACTTTAAATTCTCAAGATGCACACTGGGGCTTACTTTGGGCGACCCTGCCTACAGTACTACATTGTTACCTGGAGAAAAAGTAAGGTTAGCCTCTACTGACAGAAGAAGCCGCTTTACTTACGACAGTGAAACAAAACTCAGTTACCGGAGTGAGCAGATATCGGAAGAGCAGTATTTTATGACGGCTACCCAAAAATACCTGGCCGATGCCTCTGCTTCGCAAAGCGGCCATGCAGAAAGTTCTTCTGAAGGCAAGTGGGATTTTCACGGAGATGCCAATGGAAGTGTAAACCCTTTCAGTTTAAGTGCAAGTGCCAGCACCAGTGCCGGCGGCAGCCACAACAGTCATTCGGTAGCCGACTATTTAAATCAGCAAAAAACGCATGTGCAAAGTTCCGCTTCGCAGGCTGTAAGTGCAACAAGAAAAGCCCATTCTGTATCAGTAGGCGAAGTAAGCAGCCGCACCCATATTCAGGGAGAATCTGAAGATCACTTTGAAGCATCGTCCCGTGAGTTTACCAATTACAATAAATGCCATGCCGTTACTTATATGTTTTACCGGATCAATAAAAAACAAAAAATAAAATTTGAGCTGGTAGCTATTGAAAGAAGGGTGTTGGATGATAATGCTCCTATTGGTGGAGTATTGCAGCCTGCAGGTTCAAAAATTCCTATTGCATTGGTACCTCAGGATATTCCGGCTACTGTTTTACTTAAAAGAACAACTGCAGCTACAGGTGCAGCAGGCTTTTCGGCCTTTTCAGCAAACGCCGGTATTGATACTGCTACTCTTTTGGCAGGTAATGTTACCCTTATAAAACCTGCGTTTTTATTTGAACAGAATTTTGCAGGCCCGCTTGATGGTGATACCAGAAACAAGGCTTTAAAAGAAGTTGATGAACAACTGGCCGGTAAAAACCTGATTGGTAAAGATGGAAAAGTTTCAACCGAAACAAAACAGCAGATTGATTTTGAAGCAGAATTTTCTTTGCCTACCGCCGGCGTAATTGTAAAAAGCTGTTTGGATGATTGCGATGTGTGTGAACCTGAATTAAAAGAAAGAATGAAGTTGGAAAATGATTTGCTGCGTAAACAAATTGAGTTACTGGAAAAATCGCAGGAGTACAGGTGCTGCCCGCCTGCACCGGTTATTGCCGGCGATGATTGACCGCAGGTGCAAAATAAATTCTGCATCACAGCTTTGGTTTATCAGCATTATGCAGTGATAAAAGCTGAGTGCAGCATTTTTATCTGTGCTTATTGAAAATAATTATTCATTCATCATCATTAAAAAAATTATTTATGGAAAAGGGAACTCAAAAATTGTCAATACCTGTAAGTTTTGAAACGAAACCACAGGAAGAAACGCCATTGGCAGCCTTTCTTTTTACAAGAGATGGAAAACTGGTTGGCAAAAGCCTTGTACAAGAAGAAATGGTTGAATTTGAACCGCAGAAAAAAAACCTAAACGAACTTAGATTGTTTATTGCACCTGCAGCAGATAAAAATATTGAGCAGGTAACAAGCATTGCAGACCTGGAGCGCTATAAACCTTATGAACCCTTGCTAAGCCTTGATGCCAGGGGTATTTTAACGCTATTGCCCATACCGGATTATCTTTCAAAACTCTGGCACCGGCGTATGTGCCGCATACGTGGTAAGGTTATTAAAAACTTTAACATTGGCCATACTTTTCTTGATAAAGGAATTTGTAATGCCCGTGTGCATATTTGTGAAGTGGACAGAATATGGTGGTGGATAAGAAGAATACCGGATGATATAATTTTAAGAATACCGGAAATAATTCTCAAGCCAGATTGGCCAATACCAATTCCCATCCCTGATCCACGGCCTGATTTTTCTGCAGTAGAATTAAATCCGCAGCCGCTGCCCCCAAGAGAATTTCCTTCTTTTGATATAAGAAGAAATGCAGTAAATGTTGGGGCTGTTTCAGAATTTAAACCGGCACAACATTTCAGCGTTGAAAAAGAAATGGTTTTTACTGATGCTAATCTTCAATCATCAGTAAGTACACGCATGCAGCAATCTGTTTCTTCCATTCAATCATTGCCCGAAATAAAAACGCAATTATTATCAGGCAATGTAAATGCAATAAGAAAAGTGATTGTTGATTTCTATCATTTATTTCATCCGCATTTTTGCTTTATCCCCTGGCTATGGCCTTATTTTTACCGCTGCACGGAAATAGATATTGCTTATACAGATGCTAATGGAAATTTTGATATTAATTACTGGTACTGGTTTGACGGTGATGAGCCTGATATTTATTTTTGGGTTGAATATTTAATAAACGGTGTATGGACAACAGTATATAATCCGCCCAAGCCCTGCTATACCTATTGGAACTATGCCTGCGGAAGTTTGGTAACCATCCGCATTACCGATGACCGTGTGCGCTGGGAATGCAATAATGTAATTGATGGCGATATTGTTTGGATTAAAACAATTGGCAGTGCCGCAAGTGTGGTACATATTCAGCAAACAGATGCTTTTTCAATAATACAGGGAAAGGTTTTTAACAGGATTGGTTTAAGTGATATTTTAAACACTGGGGGCGATTACAGAAGGCCGTTTGGAAGCACACTTGAATTTGTTGTACAATTTGGCAGCGGGCTTCCGGCAAATGGAATGTATTATTACCGGTGGACGTACAGGAAAATAAGAAATGCAGACCTATCAGTAGTTCCGCTTACAACGCCTGTTTCCCTGCATAGCGGACAAACACTTAACAAATCGTACACCTACGAATATTTTGATATATTCCTGCACAAACATTTTGCATCTAAACCATTTACGCTGGGACCAAATTCTAAAAACGGGTTTGATGATTTATATATTATTCCTCCTGCTTTTCCAACATCGGCGCCTGTAAATGCTGCAGAGCTTAGTCCGCAATGGGATCAGAATACTGTAACGGTAAGTTTTGACTCTACAAGTCAAACAAAATTTGGTGATGGCTTGTATGAATTTTTCCTGGAGCTGTTTGATTTTAATGGCAATAAACTTGTTGCTATTCCCAAACAAATTTTTCAGACAAATCTTTTCAACGACATCACTCAATCTGAAGATGCACCAAACCAGTATTTGATTTTAAACGGGCCAGCTGCTGCAGATGCTTACAAAATGAATGTGCGGCTTGATAACAGGCCATGCGAAGCAAATATCTATAAAATAAAAGTAAACGGAACCGAAGTAACAACAGATTGCTGTGGTTTTGTTCCCTATCCGGCCGGTGCAAATATTGAGGTTGCATTCCGTGCCTATCATCCACATAATTTTGCAACGTTCGGCTTTGGAATTCAGAAAGGAACCTGTAGTGATCCCGCACAATCTGCTCATACCAATGCATCAGGAATGGTAATTGGGGATGCAGGTGGGTATGCAAGAGACGTAAGCAGCATTTACCGGAAAACATTTACTCCTGCACAACTGCTCGGGATTTGTACAACCGGTGGTAAAGCTGCTTTTGCCGAACAGTTAGGGGTGGGCGCACTTGCTACAAACGGAAGTAACCAGTTGTACTATTTGGATGCTTCAGCGTTGGCAGCCTTTGCATTAGAGCCTGCATAAAAAAAACAGATGGATAAATTTCTTTTTGTAATTGTATGCCTGGTAGTTTGGCAGCTCACTCATTTGCTCTCCAGAGAAGACGGGCCCTGGGATATAATTTACAAATTACGAAAAGCAGCAGGAGCAGGTTTCTTCGGAAGCCTGCTCGACTGCTTTTATTGCCTGAGTATATGGACAGCACTGCCGTTTGGATTATGGCTGGGTTTATTTTGGTGGCAAAAAATATTATACTGGCTGGCAGTTTCAGGTGCTGCATGTTTATTAGAGCAGGCAACCACTAATAGAAAAAATAATACACCTGACTATAACGAAGACTAAAATATTTTTATGTGCAACTGCGGAAATAAAAGAGATGAATTACGCCAAAGCTCTTTTAAACTTACCGGCAATGTAGTAGCAGAAAAAAACAGTTCCGGCTTTTGGAAAGATGCACCATTTAAATATACCGGCAAAAGTGCTTTAACTATTTTTGGCGGGGTAACCGGAAGAAGATACCGTTTTCTACAAAATGGCGACACTCAGTTAATTGATTACAGGGATGTTTCAGGAATGACAAATGTGCCGGTACTCCGAAAGATTTAAAGTGTTTTTAGCATTAATACACCGGGTCTATCCAGGCATTACTTTCCTTTAATAAATTTATCAGTTCATCTACCGCTATATTACTATCAATATTTCTTTTCACTACCTCCTTTCCACGATATAAAGTAACCTTTCCAATGCCACTGCCCACATAGCTAAAATCCGCATCGGCCATTATTACCATTGCAGCAAATATGCAGAATAGCTTTGTTCCCGGCTTATCTGTGCCAATAACAGGTCACTTCCTTATTTGCACAGATTACTCTAATGCAGTGGGGAAATTTATTTTTTAGATATTGAATTATGCAAAAAAAACTGGTTCAAAATTTTACTTTTGAACCAGTTAAATATTTTTTGATCTATTTACTTTTTGTACTGAGGAATAAGCCCATTGGCAACATCTACCAATTTTTTTAAGCCATCTTCGGGTAAATTTCCTTTCTTAAATTCTGTTAATACATCGGGGAATTTGTTTTCCATTTCCATTAAAAAATGCTGTTCAAATTCTTTTACTTTTTTTACCGCTACATTTTTTAATAAGCCCTGTGTTCCAAGATATATAATTGCTACCTGTTTTTCTACTGTGTATGGTGAGTATTGCGGCTGCTTCAATATTTCCACATTTCTTGCCCCTTTATCAATTACGTTTTTAGTAGCAGCATCCAGGTCGCCGCCAAATTTAGAGAAAGCTTCCAGCTCCCGGTAAAGTGCCTGATCCAGCTTTAAGGTACCGGCTACTTTTTTCATAGATTTAATCTGTGCATTACCACCCACACGGCTTACAGATATACCCACGTTAATGGCCGGGCGGATACCTGCATTAAACAGGTTACCTTCCAAAAATATCTGGCCATCGGTAATAGAAATAACGTTGGTAGGGATATATGCAGATACATCCCCTGCCTGTGTTTCAATAATAGGTAATGCCGTTAATGAACCGCCGCCTTTTACCAGGTGTTTAATAGACTCGGGTAAGTCATTCATTTGCCTTGCAATCTCATCTTTAGAAACCACTTTTGCAGCCCTTTCTAATAAACGGCTGTGCAGATAAAATACATCCCCCGGATAAGCTTCACGACCCGGTGGCCTGCGAAGCAATAAGGAAACTTCACGGTATGCCACGGCTTGTTTAGAAAGATCATCATAAATAATTAAAGCCGGCCGGCCTGTATCCCTAAAAAATTCGCCGATGGCTGCACCGGCAAATGGAGCATAAAACTGTAACGGAGCAGGCTCTGATGCAGAAGCTGCTACAATAGTGGTATAAGCCATAGCACCGTGTTCTTCCAGTGTTTTCATTACCCCTGCAATGGTACTGGCTTTTTGCCCTATGGCAACATATATACAATAAACAGGTTTGCCTGCGGCGTAAAATTCTTTTTGGTTGATGATGGTATCAATGGCAATGGCAGATTTACCCGTTTGGCGGTCGCCGATAATCAATTCCCGCTGGCCACGGCCTATCGGGATCATTGCATCTATTGCTTTAATACCCGTTTGTAATGGCTCTTTTACAGGCTCACGAAAAATTACACCAGGTGCTTTACGCTCCAGCGGCATTTCATATAATTGCCCTAACAACGGGCCTTTGCCGTCAATAGGCTCGCCCAATGTATTTATAACACGGCCGCTCATTCCCTCACCTACTTTAATAGAAGCTATCTGGCCGGTACGCTTAACTTTATCGCCTTCTTTAATTTCGCTGCTATCGCCCATCAACACCACACCCACATTGTCTTCCTCAAGGTTTAGCGCAATGGCCCGTACCCCGTTATCAAACTCCACCAACTCACCCGAACGGACATTATTTAATCCGTAAACACGTGCAATGCCATCACCTACCTGCAATACAGTACCCACTTCTTCAAGATTGGCTGCTGCATTAAAGTTGCTAAGTTGCTGGCGCAGTATCGCCGAAATTTCATCTGGTTTAATTTCTACCATAAAAGTGTTGGTTTAATATTTTTTTTAACCCGGCCAAAAAGAATTGTGCATCATCCTTGTGTCTCATCCCGATTTTATACTTTTAATCAGGAAATATACATTTTCAGCTACAGGCATCTTTTTCAGGCCGCAAAGGTAAGAGATGATAACTGTAATGGCAAAAACAAGCTCCTGTAAAAAGAAAAAAATCCCTTTTGCAAGGAATTTTTTTATACAAGTAAAGACCCTTAAATGAACGTCATCTTTTTTTAACTGATAATAAAACTGCCTTCACTTTTTTTATACCGCTGATGAAAACCTGAATCTTTATAAGCAGGATTCTGGCTGCACCCAATATGTTTAATCTAATTTTTCTGCTACCGGCATTAATGCTTTCGGCAAATTTTTTTTTAAAAAGATGTTGGGGAAATCATATAATCCATCCATAATACTATTTACGTATTATATATATTATGCTGCCAAAGTGCTTTTGTAAACTATATTTAAAATTTGTCTGTTATAACAGATTCCGTAGGTATGAACTTTAAATATACTCATGAAAACACATTTTTATTTTATACCATGTTTCCAGATTTTTAATTCAAAATAAGAGTATAACATCTTTATTCCTTAACTTGAATATGCTTTAAATTATTATAATAACATAACCTGTATAAATCATTTATTTTGATATGAAAAAATTTTATCTTCATTACATTAAGTTATTACTTGCCCTTACCCTTTCTTTGTTTTTGCTGCACAGTTGCTCCCACAAAACAGAAACTAATTACCAAAAGAATGAAAGTAAAGAGGAAAATGATGGATATGACAGTCCGGATAAAGCTGCTGAATTTGAATTAAACAGAACAAAAGATCCGGCTACAGGCAAAGTTCCTACAGAAAAAATGTGGGCTGCCGTGTTAGAAACTGAATCAATAAAACGCAGGTTAGCTAATGCGCCTTCTACTAATACTCCTTCTACAAATGCACTTACCCCACTTACATGGATAGAAAGAGGATCAAACAGTGATGCAGTAGGCCCTGGAAATGGTAATACCAGGCCAGGTAACGGGGTTACTTCCGGGCGTGTAAGAGCTATATGGGTTGATAAAGCAGATGCCACTGGTAAAACAGTTTGGATAGGTGGCGTAGATGGTGGAGTGTGGAAAACAAACGATATTACCGCCAGCCTTCCTGCATGGAATTTAGTAAATGATTTTTTAAGCAACCTTGCAGTTACAGGAATTTGCCAGGATCCTACCAATACTAACACAATGTATTTTTGTACCGGCGAAGCTTTTTTTAATGCAGATGCAGTGAATGGCAATGGCGTTTTTAAAAGTACCGATCATGGCGTTACCTGGGCATTATTACCCAGCACAAGTACATTGACAAAATGTTCTAAAATATTATGCGATGCTGCAGGCAATGTATATGTAAGTACCATTGGTATTGCTATTGCTGCAGGATTACAAAGATCTACCGATGGAGGAACTACATGGACAAGTATTAACCCCTTTACTACCACCTCAAGAATTGTAGATTTTGAAATAAGCTCTACGGGTGCTATGCATGTTAGTGGTGGATTGAGCTCTGCCGCCGGAATTGGCGGATATAGATTTACCAATAACCCTGCTGCACTTCCTACACCCACCTGGCTTAGTGCTGCCACCCCTTTTATATTTCCATTTGGCGATAATACAAGAACAGAATTAGCCTGTTCTGGCAATACTGTTTATGCTTCTTTAGGAAATACAAATTCAAAAATAGATTCTATTGCCAAATCTACTGATGGTGGAAATACCTGGACAACAACAGGCCTCACAGCAACCAACATTAGCGATCTTAACGGTGGAGGATTAGCCTGGTACAGCCAGGGCTTAGCGATAGATCCATCAGACCCCAATACTTTAATTGTTGGTAGTCTTAGATTGCTAAAATCTACTGATGGTGGAAGTACCTTTAGCAAAATATCTGAGTGGGTTGGTACTAATGGGCAATATGTTCATGCCGATGTACATAATATTTCCTGGTACGATAATGGAAATAAATTGATAGTTGGTTGCGATGGTGGAATATTTTATACTGCTAATAAGGGTACTAATTTTTCTGATAAAAATACAGGCCTCAGATTAAAGCAGTTCTATGGGGTAGCCATACATCCCTCCAGTACAAATTATTTTTTATGTGGCGCTCAGGATAACGGTACCCATCAATTTAATGGCCCAGGATTAACCTCATCAATAGAAGTATTAGGAGGAGATGGTGGAATAACGGCTATAGATCAGGATGAACCTTTGTTTCAAACAGGTGCGTATGTATATGCGAATTTCAGGAGAACAGCAGATGGAGGATCTACATGGTTTTCTTCCGGCAGCGCAAGTACTGATGGGCAGTTTATTAATCCCTATGATTTTGATAACCTTAATAATAGAGTTTATGCCGGTTATAGTGCAGGTAATTATTTAAGGTGGGAAGATCCTCATTCCGGGTTCACCTTTACACCAGTTCCTATTGCCAGTTTTAGCAGCAGCCCTGTAACTGCTGTTGCCGTATCTCCTTATACTTCAAACAGGGTTTATTTCGGTACAGGCAGATCATCTGCAACAACTGAAGTGGCAAAAGTAATCAGAGTAGATAATGCAGATCAGGCATCGCCTGCTTCCACTGATATTACACCTTCAGCTATTGCAACTAACGGGTATGTGACTAGTGTAAATGTTGGTAGCAGCGATCAAAATTTAATAGTAACACTTGGTAACTATAATGTTACTAATATCTGGTCTTCTACAAACGGTGGTACCAGTTGGGAGGCATGTGATGGTAATTTACCCAACATGCCAGTTTATTGGGCATTGTTTCACCCGGATGGAGATACCAAGGCTTATATTGCTACAGAAACTGGGGTGTGGAGTACTGATTTACTAAACGGTATCAGTACTATCTGGACACCAGAATCCTCTTTCCCTACGGTAAAAACAGAAATGCTAAAGTATAGATCCAGTGACAGAACCATAGCTGCTGCTACACATGGGCGTGGTTTATGGACATCAACAATCCCTGTTACATGCACCCCTGCTTCAATTTCCAAACAACCATCCAGCGCAACTATTTGCGCTGGCAGTAATATTAGTTTTACTGTTGCAGCTACCGGTACCACACCATTGGCCTATCAATGGCAGGTTAGCACCGATGGAGCCATTAATTGGAATAATATCATTAATGGAGGTGTATATAGTAATGCTACAACATCAGTATTAACAATTACAGGTGCTACTGTAGCAATGAACGCCTATCAATACAGAATAAAGGTAACAGGTAATTGTAATCCCTTAACTGCCACTTCATCCACAGCAACATTAACAGTGAACCCTTTAACCGTTATAACAGACCAGCCTGCAAACAGTGCTGTTTGTGCTAATGGTATTGCTTCATTTAGTGTAGTTGCTACAGGTAGTTCTTTAACTTATCAATGGCAGGAAAATATAAGCGGCATCTGGACAAACATAACCAATGGCGGCATTTACAGTGGAGCTACAACAAATACACTTACACTAACTGGTGTTACGGCAGCAATGAATAGCTATCAGTACAGATCTGTAATTGGAAGCAGTTGCAGCCCGGTAACATCAAATGCTGCAATCCTTACCGTAAACCCGGCATCTGTAATAAGCAGCCAGCCCGTGGCTTCAAGTGTATGTGCAGGTAGTACAACCAGTTTCAGCGTTACGGCAATTGGAACCACACTAACCTATCAATGGCAGGAAAATGCGAATGGAACATGGGTTAATATAAACAATGGCGGCACTTACAGTAATGCAACTACAGCTATTTTGACATTAACCGGCGTAACCACAATTATGAATAACAATCAATACAGGGTTATTGTATCAGGGGCTGTTCCCTGCGGCCCAATAGTTTCTAATAGTGCTATTTTAACTGTAACTCCACAACCTACGATAACACTAACAGCATCGCCAGGTAATAAATTGTTTCCCGGCCATACCACTACTATTACTGCCAATACAACAGGGTTTACTATATGGACAAGAAACGGGAATGTAACTACTGCTAACGGTAATTCAATAATAGTAGGTACCGATAGTTTGGGTTTATATACTGCTGTGGCAACTATCGGCTCCTGTACATCTTTGCCTGCAAGTATTACCATCTCCGATTCAGCCAGTAATAACCTCTTTATTTACCCAAATCCTAACAATGGCAGGTTTACAGTATCATACAATAACCCCGGAGGAAACTCTACAACGCAGATACTGAGCGTTTACAATTCTGCAGGGGCATTGGTTTACACAAAATCTTATGCTGTATTACAAGCCTATCAATTACTTGATGTAGATATGCGTAAAAATGCAGCGGGTGTTTATTATGTAGTGCTTAGTGATGCAAGCGGAAAAAGAGTGAAAGTTGGTAAAGTTGTTATCAGGTAACATCTTTAATATACTTATTAGAATTTCTATACTTTATGAGATAAAAATTGCCGGTAAATTCATTTTTTATTTTATTCCAAAACTTATACTTTATATGAAAATTTTTACCCGCATTTTTATC
>JANLQE010000019.1:0-2863 GCA_031367625.1 Bacteroidota bacterium | reverse complement strand
TTGGTGTATCATGTGTGCCATCTCTAATATCTAAAATATTGGAAGACACTTCCCACTTCCATCCTTTTGGTAATTGATTTATATTTTGCTCTTCGTTCATTTGTTCAATAAAGTTATTCGGTACAAGAGCTATAAATGTATGCTTTATTGCCAATAAAAAAGCCCCCAAAAAAGGAGGCCTTGCGATTATGTATTAAAAACTATAGTTCAGCTTCAAACAATGAAAATTTATTATAAGTTTCTTTCTCTAATTTTGCTTCTAGTGTGTCTAAATACCCTGCTTCCTCAATATTCATTATACCTGCTTTTGTTTTTATTATTTCATTCAGCAGTTTTTCCTGGGGGCTCTTTTTTGTCGGTTTGTTAAACAACAGGTAATAGCTGCCATTATGTTTTTTATTGATGTTTTGCTTTCCAAGTTTTTCCAGGCAATCAATAATTACCTGTAGTTCGTACGTGTGTTTGGTAATCACGTCTTCGCTGTTGCTAAAATCAATGGCTTGTGCTGCAAGTATACTTCCATTCTTACTGATTAATGTAATATCCAATGGCTTCAATAACCCTGCAATTTTTTGCGGGTTAAGGGTATAATCAACATCTACCTTTTGCTTAAATACGGGTTTGTTCAGTTGCTTTTTAATAACCGTATGAAACTGTACAATTTTTTTTGCGGCTTCGGGCTTTTCTTCCCACTCGCCAATAAATTGTTGAAACAAAGTTTTAAATATTTTTTTATCAACGATGCCTGCATACAATTTGGGCATGTCAAACTGCATAAGCCCTTTACTATATTTGTTGAGGTAACTGATGTATTCTTTGGTAAACAAAGAATCATTTTTTATCAATGAATGGCTTTTATTTTCCTTATTGGTCTCGACCACCTTATTATTGATTAATGCAAAACTTATTTCGGCATGTTTCAACACGTCGGCATTTGATAATTTAGCTACTAGTTTTAATTTATGGTCTGATACCTGGAAGAACACTTCATTTTCGCTAATAGCCAATAAACCAACAGCTATCTTTTCGCCGGATACAGTGTTTGTTTGCAGGTAAATGATGGATAATAAACTTTTCATTATTTTTTCCTCCTGAAGTTTTTTTGTAATTGCTGATGACAAATTTGTTTCAATAAAGCCATACGTTGCTGCGATTGAAGAAAATCAATTACTCTTTTCTTCAACATCGGGCTAATGCCCCATTGTGCCGGTATTTGTGCAAATACTTCATTTATTATATTTTTAATATCCAGTTCAGACAATAAAGATATGAACTGGATGGCTATTTCTAAACGTTCTTTCCTGTTAAAATGTTTTATTACCGAACGGAAGTATTGACTTTCAATCAATTTTTTATATGACCCCGGGGCTGTAGTTGCATTAAAGATGTTCATTCCCTGTAAACCACCAAAAGTAAATGCATGATCGATGGTGATAATTTTTAATTTCCCATCTTCTATTTTTGTCAATAAATTGTAGTTACCCGAATGACGATCTATATTATCTACCCAAAGGTCGAAGATGGCTATCCTTAATAAATCATCAGGGTTTTGAAATTTATTGAATGCTTTTTTGCTGGTTACCTGTTCAATCTCTTTTACTAAATCTGTTTGTGCAATTTCATTTGAGCCCCATGCAATAATACCGTCTTTAATGTATCGCTTGTTTGTAATAAGCTGGCCGGGTGCATAAGAGTTTTCATTAACGGTAACCAACGCTTGTTCGGGTACGGGAATATGCAAACGCTGTAAAAGTTTTGTACAGACCATTTCAAACACCAGGCAATTAATTTCATCTTTATTGAATGATTTGCCCGAACGGTATTTTGTATAATACACTTCCCCATCAGAACAAATAAACTTCATAGGACTATGCCCATCAGTTTTTAATTCTTCAATTAATATTTTTGATTCTACCTGTTTCAAAATATTTTATGCGGCTAAGATCTCATTTAATTCATTAATAATTTCATCCGTTTTGTCGCCAAACAGTTGCCACATTTTTCCAAGGCCGCCGTTTTTATTAAAGGGGTCCAGTTCAAAATCTTCTTTGTCCACATGAAAACTGCCGGCTACATAATCTCTTATCATCCGCAGCCATTGCATTTGTTCTTCGGTAAATTTTAATGTGCCGGCCTGTTTTTTAAATACCCACTCCTGGAAATTTTTGTCCACTGTTTTATCGTAGCTCGTGAGTGCGCCATCAATGCCGGTGATGGTGCGTATTAAACTTACCAATGCGGTGAGTTCGCTTTTTGCACTGCCACTGGCCTGGCCCAATTGCTCGTAAGCCCGCCACACATGCAGGGGGCTGAGGAGGGGTTGTTCGGTGGTTATTTTTTCGTACAGGTCACGGATCATTTTGTATGTGAGTTCCCTGCGGCGATAGGGCTGGCCGTAAAAGATCTGCAGGGCGGTTATCTCGTCTTTGTGTGCCAGTATCCATGCGGTAAAATTGCTGATGGTGAGGGCGGCTGCGGCTTCCTGGTCTTTTACCCAACCGATATTGGTGATGGTATCTATGTTGATGCCGTCAATTACCTGGTCGTATTTTTTGCGAACGTCTGTAATGAAGTTGCGGAGTTCGGGGCTATTAAAAACCGCAACAGCGTCTGCAATCAAGGTTGAATGTTGATGGTTGAAGGTTGAAGCAAGCTCGTCCGGGGATGCACCTGGTTTTGAACTTTCAACTTTCAACCTTAAACCTTCAACAGTATCAGGGTCGTAGGCATTTAATAATTCTTTCACCACATGGCTGATGGTATGGCCGTTGGCCTGTTCGGCAAAATTTGTTTTTTCTTTTTCGCTGATCTGTTTGTCGAGCCGGATGAGGCGGTTGGCGAGTGTGCTCAGGATGTCTTCCTG
>JANLQE010000393.1:0-2126 GCA_031367625.1 Bacteroidota bacterium | reverse complement strand
GCAACACCTAATGCATAGGCAATGGTTTGATAAAGCCCATTTATTTTCAGGGTATAATAATCTGCATCATAATAAGTCATGTAACGGGCCAGGTAAAAATTAGCAGGTAACCCAATCAACAACCCTATCCCGATAACCCAGTATAATACTTTTTTGTACTGACCAATATTTTTATAAAAGTCTGAACGACCCAATACATAACCGATTAAAAACATGCCCAGCACTTTGGGTACCCGGCTTACAAAAAATAAATAATTATACCGGAAGAAAAATCCGCCTATATTGGATTTTATCAGGTCCAGCCAGCTGCCATGTTTCATCACATTCATAAAATCTGCTTCGGATTTCAAACCCAGCATTGCTCCATCTACCTTTATTCCGGTTTTAGCCATAAGCTCAGCCGGGTAATTCAGTACAGGCAAGTTCATTTTCAACCAATATAATAATATGGGTGAAAGAATAAGTATGCCGCCGCTTATTAATAATGTTTTATTAGAGAATTTTCGCAGGGGCAGAAGAATAAAACCAAGAAGTGCATAAAAAAACACAATATCACCAGTCCATATTAATAAATGAAAGGCGCCCAGTACCAGCATAAAGAGTAGTCTTCTTCTTACTGTTGGTACTGCATCCAAGCCTTTCGCAAGGCCTCTTTTTATTTGCAGAGCAATGCCCCAACCGAATAACAAACTGAAAATAGAATAGAATTTTCCTTCAATGAACATGTGGTGAAGAAATTGCATTTTATGATCCCATTCCGGAAGCAGGTAGGGACCAGTAGCATGTGCCTGTTCATTATACCAGCTAAATCCGCCAAGGTTGGCAATAAAAATACCCAGGATCGCAAAGCCGCGGAGCACATCCATAAATACTTCTCTTTCTTTGGTTTGAACGGGAGTCAGTAGTTGCATAAGCACAGGGAGTTTTGGTTATCAATAAAAAATGAAAGCACTAAGGTCTTTATCCTATTAAGTTACTGAGTTTTAAATAGATTTTTATAATTATACTGTTTAGACACATCTGCCGGGGGCTTTTAAGAGACCTTGCCTAGAATAGAAGCCCAAAAAAACATTAAAATATAACCTGTATTTGTAGAAAACATTCCACGGAAATATCTCTAAAACTCCACAGTCTGAATCTTTTATGGCATGATATTTTAAGGATAAGCAATGTTAACCGATCAATAAAAAATTAAAATAATCAAATTATGGCAAACAGTAAAGTAGGCCTGTTGTTAGCAGCAGCAGCGGCGTATGGTGCTTACAGGTACACAAAGATGACAGCAGAACAAAAAAGTAATCTGAAAGCAAAAGGGAAGGATTTTTTGAATAAAAATCTGGGGGATATGAATAATTTATTTGGTAAAACAAAAACAGCTACAAACGGAAATACTTTTTAATAAATTATTTCTGGTTAGTAGCAAAAAAAAGAGTTGCCTATGCAGCTCTTTTTTATTTACCGCTTCATCAGTCCTCTTTTGATCCTTTTTCTCCCACAAACCATTGTTCTTTATTTTTAAACAGGACATTGAAGGTGGTGAGAGAACCATAACAACGGGTAATATATTGCTGCAGGTTTACTTTTTCCTCACCGGTCAATGTTTTATTACTGTTGATGTTTTGCTCCAGTACCCGCAGCCTGTCCCGGAGCATTACTATTTTATGAAAGAAATCATCAATCGGAATTTCTTTGGGCTTTAAACTTTTATCTGCCGGTTGCAGCAGCATCATTCCTTTTATCCATTTATCCCCCAGTGGTACATTTTCTGTTAAGCCACCCCAGAGACGCAGAATTTTTAATAATGACTTTTCTACCTCGCTATGTGTTTCTATTTCTGCCGATACATTTTCCGGAATGATTTCATCCAGCTTGGTATCTGTTTTATCTATTTCCTTTATACCATGATTGATAAAAGAGATAAGATACGTTGCATACCTAATGCCAATAATTACGCCGGGGCCGTGATGGGTGTGCTGTAAACGGGTGCCGATGCCGAGTGTTGTTTGATTCATAATTTTTTTTATTGCAAGTGATATTTTTCGTTTAAAAGCGACAACAGATTCTCTGCCTGCCGCAAAAGCAATTTTATGTCCCTCCGGATTGCTTTATTAATGCCTTTTATAGAA
>JANLQE010000338.1:0-14758 GCA_031367625.1 Bacteroidota bacterium | reverse complement strand
TCAAAGCATAGGCTATCACGATATATTATCTAAATATTTGCCCGATATAAAAACCACACCGGTTTCTTTGTGTTCGGCCACCAGGCATTACTCCTGGCCAAAAGGCGCTGCCATATTGGGTATAGGCGCCAATAATATGATATCAATACCTGTTGATTTAAAAGCAAGGATGAGTATGCCACATCTTAAATCGCAGTTGGATCTTTGTATTCAACAAAAAATACCAGTGATGAATGTGGTGGCAATAATTGGAACCACGGAAGAAAGCGCTGTTGACCGTTTAGATGATCTTCTTACAATTAGAGATACTTACCGCAAGCTGGGGCTGGAGTTTGCCATACATGCCGATGCTGCATGGGGTGGTTATTTTGCGGCCATGTTAAACAGCGCCGATGAAAGTGACCCTACTGCATTTAAATTATTAGACGAAGCTGCAATGGCTCAATTGCCTATGAGCGACCATGATATTAACCAGTACAAATCATTAAAATTTGCCGACTCAATAACCATCGATCCTCATAAAGCCGGTTATGTACCTTATCCTGCAGGCGGATTGTGTTACCGCAATTCGGCCATGCGTAATTTGGTTTCATTTACTGCCCCGGTTATTTATCACAGTACTGTTGACCCTACTGTTGGTATTTATGGTGTGGAAGGTTCAAAGCCCGGTGCCGCCGCCGCCGCTGTTTATTTCAGCCATAAAGTTATACGCCCCAATACCGATGGTTATGGAAAATTATTAGGCGAATGTTTATTTAATGCTAAAAGATTGTATGCCGCTTTGGTTTGTTTAAATATTCAAAAGCTTCCTTTCTTTGTAGAAATGCTTGTACCCATACCTGCCGTACAAAATGGCGAAAGCCCTGCTAACATTCAAAAGCAATATGAATTTATAAGAGACCGTATTGTAAATAAAACAAACCAGCAACTGCAAGCCGATACAGAAGCTTTTACTTTGTTTAAAAAATTGGGGGGCGACCAAACCATCCTTACTTACATGTATAATTTCTATAACAGCGATACTTCAAAAAATTCGGATATTGTAAAACTGAATAATTTAAATACCGCCGTTTATCAGAAATTTAGTTTTAAAGCACCTATTCCTGGCAGCCCATTGCCAATACCACCAGAAATTGTAGTAACTTCTTCTTCCTTTACACTGGAAAATTACGGGCATGAATTAATGGATAATTTAAGAGGGCGTCTTGGCATAGTCGGGGGCAAAGACCAGCCTATTGATTTTATTATTTCAACCATTATGAACCCCTGGTTAAGCCATACGCTTAAAGGCTCTTTTATTCCGGAAATAATATCCATCATCGTAAAAAATGTAACAGCACTTATTCCTGCAACAAAAAATTAAAACAAAATTTAAAACAAACTTTCTAAAATAAATATTATGACAGCAAAAAATATTTTTGGAGAAAACATTGATGAAATAAAATCAAAATTCTCTGCAGCAAAAACAGATGGTTTCGCACCAACACTTGCCATTGTATTTAGTTCCATAACACAGGATCGAAAGGCCCTTGTTGATTTTTTTGATGAACAGAAAATTGATGTTTTCGGCTCTACAACCGCAGGCGAAATCATTGATGATGAAGTGATGGAAAATAATACAGTCATTATGCTGCTGGATATTAAACGGGAATATTATAAAGTTTTTTGTGAAGCATCTGCAGATACCTATAAAGTATCCAACGACCTGGCAAAATTTGCAAAAGCAACTTTCCATGATCCATCTGTAGTGGTTATTTCCAGCGGATTAACCATTGATGCAGAACAAATAATAAAAGGTGTGCAGGATTATGATAAAACAATTCCTTTATTCGGCGGCCTTGCGGCAGATGATTTAACGATGAAAGGTTCTTATGTTTTCAGCAATAATTATGAGTCATCCACAGGGCTTATCGGATTGATTTTAGACAATGAAAAAATAAATGTAAAAGGGCTGGCAACAAGCGGATGGGATAATATCGGCATCGAAAAAACGATCACAAAATCTGTTGGTAATGTAGTTTACTCCATAGATGATGAACCTGCGGTGGATGTGTTTGTAAAATATTTTCAGTTTACTGAAAGTGTAGATAATACAGCAGAGATTATTGCACAAAATTTTGCACAGTATCCTTTGCAGCTTACCAAAGAAAACGGAAACACTGTGCTGCGTGCGCCTTTGATGGTAGATATAGAAAGCAGGGCATTGATTTTTGCAGGCGGTATTCCGCAGGGAAGCAAAGTAAAATTTTCTGTACAGCCAGGTTTTGATTTGATAGAAAAAACAACAGAACGGGTACGGGCACTTAAATCCGGCATCCCTGAAGCAGATGCAATGATCATGTTTTCGTGCAAGGCAAGGCACATGGCGCTTGGCCCCATGACGGGTGATGAAGCCGGCATGATACGGGGCATTTGGGATAAACCGCTCATAGGCTTTTTTACTTATGGCGAAATTGGCACCGCTAAAAACAGCACCTGCGATTTTCACAATGAAACATGTTCGATGGTGATACTGGAAGAAAAATAAATTATGCACAAAATATATTCTTAACCGGTAAAAAGAATTTTTTGGAACAATTAAAAAAACTCATTCAGGATTTAGATATTGGAGCAGAAGTGAAAGCACAGCTTTTGGAACAGGTAAAAGCAGCTCAAAAAAATATGGTCGTTTCCGATTTTAAATATCACCGTACGGTGATAGATAAAGCAGCGATAACAAACGTATTGAATGCCAGCATAGAAGAAATAGACAATCAAAAGAAGCGTATTGAGGCAGCCAAAAATGAGATCAACAAAAACTTAATTGTTCTCGATAATCAGAAGAAAGAAATAGAAGAAAAAAATAAAGCACTGCACCTGGTTTTAACCAATTTAAAAGAAACACAGCAGCAGCTTATTCAGTCAGAAAAAATGGCATCGCTTGGTCAGTTAACCGCCGGTGTTGCTCACGAAATTAATAATCCGATAAATTTTGTATCAGCCAATATAAAACCCTTAAGGGAAGATTTGGCAGACCTGATAAAATGTATAAATTATTATCAGCAAACGGTAACAGATAAAGGGCTTGAAAAAGAATTTACCGAAGTGCAAAAACTAAATGAGCAAATTGATATACAGTTTTTAATAACAGAAGTTAATAATTTATTAAATGGTATAGAAGAGGGCGCAAGCCGCACTTCGGAAATTGTAAAAGGGTTACGCAATTTTTCACGGCTCGACCAGAATGTTATAAAAAAAGCAGACTTAAATGAAGGTATAGAATCTACCTTAGCCCTTTTGCACAGTACCTACAGAGACAGGATAGAAATAGTAAAAGATTATGGCAAAATTCCCGAAGCAGATTGTTTTCCCGGACAGATGAACCAGGTATTTATGAACCTTTTATCAAATGCCATACAGGCAATAAACGGCGAAGGAAAAATTTTTATTACTACCAGTGCTACAGAAAATAGTGTGCGCATTTCTATAAAAGATACCGGCAATGGCATGACAGAAGAAGTGAGAACAAAAATTTTTGACCCCTTTTTTACTACAAAAGAAGTAGGCAAAGGAACCGGTTTGGGATTATCAATCAGTTATGGCATTATAGAAAAACACAAAGGAAAATTAGAAGTATTTTCTGCACCGGGTAAGGGTGCAGAGTTTGTAATAAGTTTGCCATTAATACAGGAATTAATCACATAAAAAAAAGCAATGGAAGAAGTAAAAATCAGTAATATTTTGTATGTAGATGATGAGGTAAACAACCTCAACTCATTCAGGGCTGCCCTTCGCCGTAACTACAATGTATTTACTGCACAAAGCGGCGAAGAGGGATTAGAAATTTTTTCGCATAATGATATACAGGTAATAGTAACCGACCAGCGTATGCCCGGTATGACGGGGGTTCAGTTTCTGCAGCAACTGCCGCAGGAACCCGATAATGTTCGCATTATTTTAACCGGCTTTAGTGATGTAGAAGCAATTATTGATGCCATCAATACAGGAAAAGTTTACCGCTACATAACAAAGCCATGGGATAAAGATGAATTAAAAATTACGATTGATAACGCCATTGAAACAGTTTCGTTGCGCCGTAATAATAAACACCTCATTCATGAATTGCAGCAGAATAATGAACTGCTTGAAGAAAAAGTAGCTTTCAGGACATTGGAAATTGAAAAACAAAAAAAACAATTAGAATCAGAAAAAATAAAATCGGATGCGCTGCTGTTGAATATTTTACCCGAAGAAATTGCTGCTGAATTAAAAAAATTCGGTAAGTCGTATGCACGAAGGCATGAAGAGGTAACTGTATTATTTGCAGATATAAAAGGATTTACTTCCATTGCCGAAAACATGTCGCCGGATTTGCTGGTAACACAGTTAGATGAAGTTTTCAGGGGCTTTGATTATATTACCGGTAAATATGGACTGGAAAAAATAAAGACTATCGGCGATGCATATATGTGTGCCGGGGGTTTACCGCAGGATGATGAATTGCATGCAATTAATTGTGTAAAAGCTGCGATAGATATGCAGCAGTTTATTGCAGAGTTCAGCCGCTCAAAAGTTATACAGGATCTGCCGGGATTTGAAATCCGCATTGGCATACATTCCGGTTCGGTGGTATCCGGCGTAGTGGGTACCAAAAAATTTGTGTATGATATTTGGGGCAATACCGTAAACCTTGCATCGCAAATGGAGCGGCAGGGCCACCCGGGAAAAATAAATATTTCCGGTGATACTTATCAGTTGGTAAAAGATTTTTTTACCTGTACCCACCGTGGAAAAATCCCTGTAAAAAACAAAGCTGAGGTGGATATGTATTTTGTAACCGGAAAAAAATAATTATTTAGCTGCCTTTTGCGGCACAGCATTAAATTGCCTTATAACTTACTTTACCATCTTCAATAAACATCCGGTTCTTCCTCTGCAAACACCTGCGTGCCGTTGTGTAAAGTAAATCAGAAGAATAAATTACAGGATACAAAAAATTTCCGGGTGGGGTAACGGTTGCTGAAAATTAAAAAAAATTCAATTCCACTTTTTACATTTTATTACAAATATGGAATTCAGCTCTATACTTTACATATTTTTTACAAAAATGGAATTGATATGGTAAACAGTTACTGCCCTGGACAGAAGTAATAAATCTTTGATAGATGCAGCGAAAAATATTGAATGTTAAATTAACTGAATTATGAAAAAAATAATACCCTTTTTTTGTTTTGTTGCAAGTATGCAGGCAGCTTTTGCCCAAAACAATAATCCTGACAGCGTAAAAGCTGCTTTAGTTAGTTACACCAACCCTATGGAGCGTTTCAGCGCCACCATCAACTATTTAGAAACCATAGACTCCCGTGCCGGCAGCAATATTGATTCTGCAATTTGTATTGACCTGGTGCAGATAGCGCAGCAATTAAAAAATGATTCGCTGCTTGCCATCAGTTATGACTGGATAGGATATTATTTTTATCAAAGTAAAGGAGATAACGCCACTGCACTTGAATATTATTTTAAGGCATTGCCACTGGCTGAAAAATTTAATGACAAGCGAAGAATAAGCTCACTTTATTTTGACATAGCAACTCCATATTACTCACTTAAAAATATTGATGAATTTTTTACATTCACAAAGAAGGGAGGAGGAAACCTGCCTGATAAAACTTCACCCAAGTACGATTACATGCTGGTGCAGTATCAAAGAAATATGGGGATTGCATACATGGAGAAAAACCAATTAGACTCTGCTTTAAGCTATGCACAGGCAGCAGTTCAAACAAGCGAAAGGCTAAAACTCAGCACTTTTCGATTGCAGACATTGCACTTGCTTGCTGCTGTCAATTCAAAAAAGAATGAGAATGAATTGGCCGATGTATATTTTAAAAAGGCACTTGTACTATCGGATTCAATAAAAAGCGAAACCAGGAAGATGGGTTTCTTTCAAAGGTATATTCCGTTTCTTATTAACAATAACAGGATGAATGAAGCTAAAGTGCAGGTTGAAAACTTTTGGATATTGTCTGGTAAAACCCAGAATTTAAATTTAAAATTAATCGCTACTGGTTATAAAAAAGAATTGTTTGATAAACTAAATAATATCGACAGTGCTTATTATTATTCAAAAGTGGAAACTGGTATAAGAGAATTAATTTTTAACCAGAATAATCAAAATACCATACAGGCATTGGCTTTTAAAGAACAACTTCGTAGTATTGAGGATAAAGCCAAAAAAGACGAAGAAACACAGCAACGCAAAGAAAATATTCAATACGCATTGATCGCATTGGGCATCCTCAGTTTTATTATCCTGTTTTTATTACTGAGCTGGCAACTCATCACCAACACAAAAGTTATTCAGTTTTTGGGAGTAATGGCTTTGTTGGTTGTATTTGAATTTCTCAATTTATTGCTGCATCCTTTTTTAGAAAGAATAACCAACCACTCTCCGGTGCTGATGCTGCTGGCATTGGTTTGTATAGCAGCATTGCTGGTTCCGTTGCATCATAAAGTAGAAAAATGGGCTACGGCTAAGTTGGTGGAGAAGAATAAAAAGATACGGCTGGCAAGTGCTAAAAAAACGATTGAGGAGTTGGAGAAAAAAAATTAAAATTTATCCAAAATGGAAATCAGAAAAGATTTATTACACGAAATTGCTGATATTATTGCTTTCTCCAGCGAAAGGGCAATCCGTTCTGTAGATACTGAACGGATGCTGATGTATTGGAATATTGGCAGAAAAATATTTGAAGAAGAACAGCAAGGTAAAGAAAGAGCTGGTTATGGCGAATACCTCATCAAATTTCTTTCGCAGGAACTGCAACCCCTTTTTGGAAGCGGATTTTCTACACGGCAGCTAAATTGGTACCGGCAGTTTTATCGCACTTTTCCAATTGTGTCCGCAGTGCAGACACAATTGAGCTGGACACATTACAAGTTGCTTTTAAGTTTTGACAATCAGGATAAAAGAGGCCGTTTGCTGGCAATGGCATAAAATAATACGGGTAAACATTTACATCTTTTGTGGGTGACTGCAGGAGCGGCTTTTATTATTGTATTTTATAAAATGGATGCTGTTTACAAATATTCTGGGGAATGTATGGCTTATCGCAATAAGTAAGTTCTGCCTTGCTGATGGTTTGTTTTTTTGCATCCTGTAAAACATCATCCCAGGTAACATTGGTTTTAAACTGGCTGAAATAATTTTCCATGGCCACCTTAAAATAGTAAGAAAAAAATCCACCAAAATTTGTATTACCAGAGGCTTTTTCGCCCACCTCTGCCGACGTCATTAATATAGACATTGGCTTTTCATTCATAAAAAGTTTTCTACAGTTTTCCATACTCCATCCTAATCCTGAACTTCGGGTTTGTGCAATATCACTGCCCACTGTATTGCTGGAAGTGGGGTCGTTGTTGCAGCAATCACTTATCACTAAATTAAATCTTGCGCCTTTCTTTTTTATAGCAAGAAAAATATCCTCTACATTTTTATAAAAGGCTAAATAGCTGTCAGATGGTTTTGGGCGAAGATCTAAATTGGGGAATTTCTGGTTTTCACTGGGTATAGTAAACCCATGGCCGGAGTAGCAAAAAACAACAATATCATTGGCAGAAGGGTTAAGTGAATTAATGGTATTTTCAACGGTGGCTTTACTGTAATTAGCACCTGCTATGGCTTTGGTAATAATCTGAATACCGAGATACTCTGCTAAAAAACTGAAGGTTTTGATATTACGGGTTTGATCTTTTAAGCAGGAGGTGCCAATATCATCATCTTCTGTATTGGCTACTGCTACAAGATATAATTTGGTAGCTTTTTCGGTTGAGGTTAAGCCTCTTGTGGTGGTTTCAAAAAGGTTATCGTAAAAGCCATCTTCCTGGGTAAAAAACTGCGATACAAATTCTTTAGTGAGGTCTTTTATCTCTATCAAATCCGGATCTTCAAGAAATTTGCCCTGGGCTACAAAATTTTCCTCAGGCGATGTTACTCCCCAGGGTTCATAAATACCTGTTTCCGGATTCAGTTTAAACCAAAACCGTTCTGGAAGATACTGGATGGATTTATCCCCAACAATAATTTTTGGATTACCGCCTTTGAAATATAATTTAGTAGAATCAACATAACCATCTTTTTCTACTGCATAATGTTCTTCCATTTCCATTTCTACAATAATATCCTGCCTGCTCACTTCATCAAATACCCTTACCCTGTAAAAACCGGTACCATCATCAAACCTCACTAAAAAAGCGTTATGCGTTACCGTATCATCAATATTGGTAAACCGGTATTTTAAATGAAAAACAGATTGGCTGTAAGAGCTGAACGTAAAAAAAACAACGGACAAAAAGGATAGAAAAATTTTATGTTTCATACAATGTGTTTGGTAATTATTTACATATAAAATAAATATAATTTTATTTTTTTGTAATATCAATTTTATTCTCTGTTAAATTAGTAGCGGAAATAAATTAAAAGAAGGAAATTTTATTTTTTACTTTAGACTACGGATACAGTAAAGCTGATTATAGTAAAGCAAACCGTTTTTTCAAAACCTGTTTATGAAAAAATTATTTTTTCTTCTTACCATGCTGGTGGCTTCTGCGCAGGCTATGGCTCAAAAAAGTAAAGCTGACAGCTTGGGTGCTTTGCTGGCGGCAGAAAAAGAAGACAGCAACCGGGTTACCCTGTTGTGGAATATGGCATACGTAACTTACAGCTACAATCCTGATACCGCCCTGATTTTATCGCAGGAGGCATTATACCTTGCCCAAAAAATAAAATTTATCGAAGGTGAATCAAGGGCATTGGGAATTATTGCCAATACGTTTCTTAAAATCGGCAATTATACAAGGGCATTAGAATTTTACCTGCAAAAATTAAAGATAGAAGAGAAAAGAACCAATGCCCACAGCCTTGCCAGTGTAACTATGAGTATTGGTATTGTGTATGTGTACCAGGAAGAATACAGGAAGGCATTGACTTATTATTTACAATCAGATTCTGTTATTTATGCTAATAAGGTAGAAGATTTAAAATACAATATTGCCATTAACCTGGGCGATTTGTATAACCGGCTTAACATAAATGATTCTGCTTTTCTTTTTTTTGAAAAATCTCTGGAACTGGCAATAAAACAAAAGGATGGCGATTTAACAGGAGCTTCTATGGTTGGGCTGGGCCATAGTTATTTTAAGCAGCAAAACTATTCCCTTGCTATGCAAAATTACCAGGGGGCATTGCTTTACCTGCAGGCTGCTAATGATGAGGACCTGTATTGTGAAGCAGCTATTGGACTTGCAAAACTGTATGATAAACTGGATATGCCAGACTCTGCGGAATACTATGCCCATAAGACACTTTTTATTTCCAAAAAAGACGGGTTTCTTTCCTGGCAACTGGAAGCAGCAGATTTTTTAAAAGATTATTTTAAAAAATCAGGGAGCAATGACAGTGCCCTTGCTTATGTGGAACAGGCGCAGGCATTAAAAGATTCTATCAGCAGTAAAGAAAGAATACGGGAATCGCAGGTACTCAGCAGCAATGAGCAACTGCGCCAATCAGAACTGGCAGAATACAAACTTAAAGTAAAAGAGGAAAGATTTAAACAACTGCAATTCCTGTTTATAGGAATATTTATCCCGGGCCTTTTTTTATTTACCCTTTTTTTAAGCCGCAGAAGAGTACATATAAAAGTTATAAAGAGTATGGGCATTATTTCTTTGCTGATACTTTTTGAATACCTAACCTTACTGCTGCACCCTTATGTTCTGGAAATGACGAACCACATACCTGTATTTGAAATAATGATTTTTGTAACCATTGCTGCTATATTAATACCCACACACCACCGCCTGGAAAACTGGCTGATAGAAAAACTGACCCATAAAAAAAACCGCTATACCGAGGGGCATATTAATATACGGACGATAAAATTTAAAAAGAAAAAACCTTCTGACTAAAGGCTTTTCTTCTGTTCAGTAAAAAAAAAATAAATTACTGCGTTCCTGCCGGTTATTTTTGCGGGGGCGGCACAATAGGCCTGGTGGTGGCTGTATCCATTTTAGGCATAGCTGATGAATCCATCATTGTTTTAACGGTATCCATTTTAGGTTCGCCGACAGACATGGTATTTGTTTCTGTTGTTTTTGATTTTTCGGCATCATTGCAACCTGCAAAAGCAATAGATCCCAACAACATAAGAGCCAGTAAAAATTTTGATTTTTGTTTAAGCATATAAGTGGTTTTATTTTTTAATATTACAAAATATAATTTACTTTTTTATTATTATTTTAATTCTGCACTTCATATACTATAACTTCTTCCATTTTGTTTTTAAGGTTGGCTGCGCCAATTTTTTGACAATTGAAAGACTGCTTTACCTTTTCGTAGCAGGCTTCGTTAATCAGTATCTGCCCGCTTGCTGCAAAGCTTTGCAAACGTTGTGCAGTATTTACGGTATCTCCAATTACGGTATAATCCAGTCTTCGTAAAGTAGCTGAGCCAATGTTACCGGAAATCATTTCGCCACAGTTGATACCAACAGATACTTTTGGTAAAAAATTATTACAGCCGGGCAGGTCTTCTATTTTATTTCTGATAGAGAGGCAGGCTTCAATGGCCCTGTCTAAATGATACGGGCCTTTAAATACGGCCATTATACAATCGCCGATAAACTTATCTATTAAACCGTTTTGTGCAATTATTTCTTTTACCATCAGGTCAAAATACCGGTTCAGCAATGCAACCACGGTATCGGGTATTTCTTTTTCGCTGATGGATGTAAAACTGCAGATATCAATAAAAGCCACAGTTGCTTCTACTGTTTCATTTGCCATTAAAGAAGTTTCAAATTCTCTGCTGCCCATGAAATTAAGCACGTTTTCATCTACATACATTTTCAGGATATTATTTTCTTTTATTGCCTTAAGTGTTTCCCGTATTTGATTTACATGCCTGATTGTTTTTTCCATCGTTAAAGAAAGGTCTTCAAAATTAATGGGCTTGGTAATAAAATCGAAAGCGCCACGGTTCATTGCGGTGCGTATATTTTCCATATCGCCATACGCAGAAACAATTACTGATTTTATCAGCGGGCTGGATTCGCTCAACCGTGATAACAGCGTTAAGCCATCCATCTCTGGCATATTGATATCGCTGAGTACAATATCCACATCAGGATGCTGCTGAATTTTTTCCAATGCATCATTACCGTTTACGGCAAAAATAAATTCGTATTGTTGTTCCCGTATTTTTTGCCGGAACTTTTGTTTGATGAGCATTTCCAAATCAGTTTCATCATCTGCCACTAAAATTTTTGCCATTAGTTTATGGTTTTAAGTTTTTCTTTTAATACGGAAAAATCAAGCGGCTTGGTTAAAAAATCATCGGCGCCCAGTTGCTTAGCCATATTAAAATTTTCTGTATCAGCGTATGCCGTTATCATCATTACCACAGGGGGCGGCCGGTGATATTTTTGTTTGATATGCTCCAGCAATTCCAGTCCGCTCATGCCCGGCATATTTATATCAGATAAAATCAATACCGCTTCGTGTTCATGCTGGTTAAGATAAATCAATGCTTCTTCGCCGGAGAAGGCAAAAACAAAATGCATTTCTTTATCCTTTATTTCTCTTCTGAAGCGTTGTTCAAAAAGAACCTGAACATCTTTTTCATCATCTACAACTAAAATTTTCATTTAATAAGTTTAAGGTTTATACAGGTAATATAATAATAAATTCAGCACCTTCGCATTCTTTATTTTCTGCATTCATCCCGATAGCTATCGGAACCCCACCATACCTATGCCGGCAAAATGATAGTAAATTCTGTTCCTTCATATTCTTTTGTATTTACTTTTATTTCTCCACCATGTGCTTTTACAATATCATAACTCAGCGATAATCCCAAACCTGTTCCCTTCCCGGTGGGTTTGGTGGTAAAGAAAGGTTGAAATATTTTGTCTAATACTTTTTGTGGAATGCCGTTGCCATTGTCTTTTACACTTATGCTGACCTCACCCTCAACCCCTCTCCCAAGGAGAGGGGAGCGGCTTGTGCTGACTGTAACTGTTGGCTCATATTCGTCATCACTATTTTTCTTCTTTTCCGTTACCACATAAAATGCATTGGTAATTAAATTTAAAATCACCCTGCCAATATCCTGTGGAATAATATTGATGTGGCCAATCGTTTCATCATAATCAGTTTTCATCGTTGCGTTGAAAGATTTATCCTTTGCTCTTAGGCCATGATACGCTAATCGTAAATATTCATCTGCCAGTTTATTAATATCGGTTGGCTCCTTTTTACCACTGCCACTACTGGAATGTTGCAACATTCCTTTTACAATGGCATCTGCTCTTTTGCCGTGGTGGTTTATTTTTTCTTCATTATCTATTACATCTTTTGCTATTGATTTTACCTCATCATAATTTCCTTTTCCGATTTCTTCATTCATTTCCAACAATAATTCTTTATTTACTTCTGAAAAATTATTGACAAAGTTTAACGGGTTTTGAATTTCATGGGCAATGCCTGCGGTGAGTTCTCCAAGGCTTGCCATTTTTTCTGATTGAATTAATTGAGATTGGGTGGATTTTAAATTGGCGAGTGTTGTTTCTAAAACCTGGTTGGCTTTTTGTTTTTGACGGTTGTTTCGGTACAGAATGAAACCAATTATGGAAAGAACGGCAAGCCCGGCCAGCATTCCATACGTTCTGATTTTTGATTGCGTTTGAATTTTTTCCTTTTCCAAATTCTCTAAACGCATTGCTTCTTCAAGGGATAGTTTTTGAAATTCTGTCAGGTTCTTAATTCTTCTTGTATACAAACTATCTTTGGTTACCAAAGCGAGACCCTGGTATTTGTTAGCGCTATCTGGTTGGTTGTTTAATTTATAGGCTTGATATAAGTCTTCATAAGCAACTCCTATATCAATTTCCCTGTATCCCACTCCCTCGATTGATTTTATTACCTGCAGATTTTTTACAGCATAGGATAATGCTGAATCCTTGCTATTTTCCACCAGGTAAATCCGCAGCAGCCGATGATTTATGTTTGCTATATCGGACTGATTGTTTTGTTTATTCGCTGAGTTCAAACCTTCATAATAAATTATTTTGGCTTGTACCGTATCTCTTTTTACCAAAAAGACATCACCGATTGTGAGCATATTATTGCCAATATACCCTTGTGCTAATGGATTTTCTGAAAGCACTTGCGCCACTTTTGCAAAATAAAATGCTGAATCCGGCTGATTCATTTTTAAATAAGCGCTTGCCAGATTCATATTTGCTGACATTTTGCGGTCTGGATGATTGATTTGAACAGCAATTTGTAATGCTTCTTTTAATTGAAGTATTTCCTGTTCAGGAGTTCCGGCATTACGCATCAGGCCACCCAATACATGGTGTACGGTGGATAAAACAATAAGCCTGCTCTTGCCGGGAATGGGATACTGGGTTACCTTCCATCCCTGTACTTCTTCATTTTTGGGATCTTCCGCAATTTTAAGTGCCTGCAGTAAGTGCTGGAACGCTTCTGAATATCTGCCCATAGCGTTATATTGATACGCCTTGCTTATTAGAGCAGCTGCTTCAGCTAGTTTGAAGTTATTTTTTTTTGCAAAGGTTAAACGTTGCTCAGCATAAAAAAGAGCTGAATCTCTTTTGGCTTCAATAAAATACAGATATAAATTAAATGAGGCGTTATGCCGGGCTGAATCTGTTATTGCGTTTTGTAAAATAGTCCGTAGGCTATCGGATTTACTTTGCTGTGCCTTTGCAATGAAGGGGAGTAAAAGTAAGAATGCAAGTTTCAATATTTTTTTCATAATCTTTTTTAAGCAGTTGGTAATTGTATAATAAATGTTGAGCCTTCTTCTTCTTTTGTTTCCACTTTCAATTCTCTTCCGTGTGCTTTTACAATATCATACGCCAAGCTCAAACCCAAACCTGTTCCTTGTCCGGTGGGTTTGGTGGTAAAGAATGGTTGAAAAATTTTGTCTAATACTTTTTGTGGAATGCCGTTACCATTGTCCTTTACACTTATTTTGACCTCACCCCGGCCCTCTCCAAAGGAGAGGGAGTGGCTCGTGCTAACTGTAACAGTGGGTTCATATCCTTCACCAATTTGTTTCTTTTTTTCATCCACCACATAAAATGCATTCGTAATTAAATTTAAAATAACCCTGCCAATATCCTGTGGAATTATATTGATGTGGCCAATAGTTTCATCATAATCTGTTTTCATGGTTGCATTAAATGATTTGTCTTTTGCTCTTAACCCATGATAGGCCAGGCGTAAATATTCATCAGCCAGTTTATTAATATCGGTTGGCTCCTTTTTACCACTGCCGCTACTGGAATGTTGCAACATTCCTTTTACAATGGCATCTGCTCTTTTGCCGTGGTGATTTATTTTTTCTTCATTGCTAATCACATCATCTGCAATTGCACTTACTTCATCCAGGTTTCCTTTTTTAATTTCATCTTTTAGCTCCACCAATAATTCTTTATTCACTTCCGAAAAATTATTCACGAAGTTCAACGGGTTTTGAATTTCATGAGCAATGCCGGCGGTGAGTTCACCCAATGAGGCCAGCTTTTCTCTTTGTATTAATTGCGCTTGTGTAGCTTTTAATTCTGTCAGTGTTGCTTCAAGTTTTATTTTCTGACTGGTGATTTCTTCATTCAGTTGAGTGAGCTCATCATTGCGTTGCTGCATTGCTTCTGCCTCTTTTTTGGCCTCTTCTGCTTTGTGAGAAATTTCAAGG
>JANLQE010000319.1:0-10769 GCA_031367625.1 Bacteroidota bacterium | reverse complement strand
GCAATAGCTTTTACTTCACTTTTTTTTGCTTCTACACAACAACTGTATGCCATGGAACAACTTTCGTTGCTGGATAAATAATACAGCAATATTTCATTACCTGTATCATCCATCCTGAATACTTTTATTGTGCCCTTAACAATAATGGGCATCATACGGATGTATTTGCCATAATCCATAATAACATCCCCCTCTTTAAACTGTTTTAATTCGCCAAACTGATGGATTTCTTTTATCAAAGCAGGTTCAAAAATTGCATCAAAGCTGGTTTTATTATTCATTGTTATCAATGCATTAAAAGCATAAGGTATATGCTACATTAAACTTAATTATTAAAGGTAAGCCTTACTGATTTAACCAGTAGTTATTTACACGGTGCAGTTAATTATAAATATACCTGGACAAATACCTTTAGACCAACCAAAAATTGAATTTATTTTTTGTAATTCGTTTGCCTTTGTGCATTTAAAGCTTTTATAAAATTCAGAAAACACTTTTCATCATCTTCACATCCTCTTTATTTTATTAAAACCCGGCTTTGATATAACTCCAGCCTTCTTCCTGCTTCGTAATAATTTCAACCAATGCAGAGGGCACAAACCCAGCTTCCGAAATAATTTTTTCTTTGGGTATGTTTCTTTCTCTGAGGGTATTTTCACAAGCCATAAATACCACACCCTTGCTTTTCATTTGCTGAATTTTATCATGCACAGTGGTCTTATCAATTACAAGCATGCTAATGCCGGGGCCATGGCATACCACTTCTATTTTAGTATCAGGTGCAGCGGTTAAAATATTATTCAACTGCTTCATTAATGATTTATGAACCAAGCTGTCTTCAGAGGTAAGTTGAATAACAACTTTATGTTGGTTACTTGTTTTTGCAGCAGAGGTATTTTTAAGTGCTGACTGTTTTGTTTTTTGTGCAACTACAGAAACCGTAATTGCAAATAACATAAAAGCTAAAAATATTTTTTTCATATTGATGTTTTATTAAGTAAACTGATAATCAACTCCCGTTACCTGGGTAAGTAATGTTTGTGGCGCATCCAGAATTTTTGCATTCATTGCTGGTGTTGGGGTAACCGGCGAATTTGCCGACAGGTAATCTTTTAAAACGGTATGCAATGTGAGTGTTGTGTTTTTTGCATTAGCAACTCCATTCATTCTGCAGAGCATATCGGCAGGGTCACCGTCTCTTTCGCAGGCGCAAATGTTATAAGTTTTATTTAAATCAAGCGGTGTACCGCCAACAGATACATCCTGCACACGTTTACCTTTTTCTGCAAAAGCCTTAAAAGATACATGCATTCCCTTAAACTTTATAACCCAGCCACCCAAACGTTCTGCTGCATTTTTAGCAAATACATTGTTCAGTTCTTTTTCTAACCAGTCTTTTATTTGTTGCCCGGTAACCGTACCTGTTCTCACCGTGCTGTCAACCGGAAGCATATCATAAATAAAGCCATCGGTAATTGGAATGTTTCCGGTGTGGTCGGGAGTTGTTTTTGGCGGACAAAAACGAAAACCATTTGATAAAACAATATCTACTTCTGTTACTTTCCATTTTAGTGCATCCAATATCAACGTATCAATAGTATTTTCTACAACAAAATACCTGTATAGTGGAACAGTGCTGTATCCTGCTATTTTATAAATGTCTTCTGCAAAAGCTTGCTCATTATTTTTAATGAGTGAAGTAATTTCGGCTGATGGTAGATTTTTTTCAGCACTTACTTCTCCCAATGAATATTCATCTTTTATTACTTTACCATTTTGTATGGTGAGATTAAGTTTACCCACAAAACTACCAAAGGCACCAGGCTCTACAACTTTAGCATATTTGCATTGAATTGGCTTCCTCACTCTTTCATGTGTGTCGCCACCAAAAATATAATCTACACCTTTGCATTCCTCCATATTTGCCAGGCTTATTTGCTGCGACAAACCCAGATGCGATAACAAAATAACAAAGGCACATTGCTCCTGGTTACGCAATACATCCACATAAAAAGACAGGTTTTCTTCAGCCTGTGTATAAATAATTCCTTTGCTGTAATTTGGAGACTGCCGTACAGGAACTAACGGATCAGTATAACCCACAAAGCCAATTTTAATTCCTTTTATATTCCAGATGTAGTACGGTGGAAAAATTAATTCCCCTTTTTTGCCATCGCCTGCATCATGATACATATTGGCACAAACCTTAGGTGCATTTAATGACCCCAATAAAGTTTGCATCGCTTTTTTATAATACACTACTTCCCAATTGCCAGGCAGGTATAAATCGTAACCTAATGCATTTAAAATAGGCACCATCGCTTTCCCAGTAGTTTTAACTGCCAGTTCGCTGCCCTGGAACATGTCACCGGTATCAATTAAAAAAGTATTGGGATTCTTCTTTCTTTCTTTTTGCAGATAAGTGGCTAAGTGTGCATAGCCACCAGTTTTGCGAAATACCGCTTTATTATTTTCCCAAAATAATTCATCATGCGGATGAATCTGGCAATGTACATCTGTTGTTTGCAAAATAGAAATAGTAAATGGTTTATTGTCCGAAGGCATTTTACTTTCCTCATTATTATTTATTGTTTCGGCAATGGAAGCGATGGGAATAGTTGCTAAGAAACCTGCTCCTGCTGCGTTGCCAATTTTTTTTATAAAATCCCTCCTGTTATTATTCATTATGGCAAATTTTAGTTATGATTTTTTTATGGATGCAATTGTTTTATTTTTTGTTTCTTCCTTCTTCTTTTGTTCATCTGTTATAGGTTTAAACGGCCCCAGCTTATGCTGTGTTTCCGAAAAGTTATCTGCGTAGGGGCCAAAAGGATTGTCAACCGGCTTTTTTGATTTATCAGGCCAATCTTTTGGTACACTGAGATGCGGCCTTGTTTGTGTGGTAACAAATGCAGCAACATCCCAGGCTTCTTCATCACTAAGCTGTGGGTTTTGGTAGGTAGTACCTTGCGGCATATTATACTTTACATATTTTGCAACGTTACTTAAACGATATAATCCTGCGCCATCATTAAAACTATTTTTACCCCACAAAGCCGGGTAAGTAAATTCTGATTTATCTGCTGTATAAACCCCTTCGCCATTTGCCTGGTGGCAGCTTTGGCATTTTGCAGTATAAACAGTTAATCCTTTTGCAGGGTCGGCGGCACGGTCTAAAAATGCAAGGTCTTTAAAGCCTGAACCTGCTGCTTTTTCTCCTTTCTTTACATTCGTTCCCAGGAAATTTATGTAGGAAACAATGGCCTGCATTTCTTTTCCCGAAGTGTCTATTGCCTTGCCATTTAAGCTGCGTTCAAAACAATCATTTACCCTTTTGTAAATATTTTCCACAGCCCCGCTTCTTGCCCTGAACTTTGGATAAAGTGATGCAACTGAACCGTAGTTATTTGCAAAAACTGCAGTACCTGCCTGCAGGTGGCAGTTCTGGCAATTCATTCCATTGCTTATTTTTAAAACAGCGCCATTAGGGCCAAGATATTTTGCAGTATGGGCTATCAACTCTTTACCGTATTCTATTTGCTCTTTTTGTTTTGCATCTGTAATGCTATTAATATCCGGGGCTATCCAATAGGTTACCTCATCTTTTTTAGTAGTTTCTGTTTTAGCTGCAATGCCGGGTGCTTTTTCATTTGGTTTTGCAGGCTGATTGGTATAATTGAAAACGAATGGCATGGATACAAGACCGATTATCAATATAACAATGACCAATATTAATTTATTGATGACTGAAATTAATCCTTGTGGCATTTTATCTTCCTCCGGTTGTTCAGGCATACACAATCGTTTTTATAAATTAGTGCGGTAATTTTTCTCTAAAATAACCATACACCCAGGTACCTGCAATTGCACTTAATAAGGTTACTGCTATAACAGTTGCACCAGTTCCTATTTGTGCAAAGAGTGGCCCCGGGCAAGCGCCGGTGATAGCCCATCCTAACCCAAATAATAAGCCACCATATACCTGCCCTTTATTGAATGTTTTTGAATGAAATTCAATTTGCTCCCCGTAAATAGTTTTGATGTTGAATTTTTTGATAAGCCAAACCGAAATCATGCCTACTACAACCGCACTGCCAATTACACCATACATGTGAAAAGATTGCAGGCGAAACATTTCCTGTATGCGGAACCAACTGATGATTTCGGCTTTCACGAAAACAATTCCAAATGCCAAACCAACAACCAGGTATTTGATATTGTGATACCACTTGTGTGTTAACCCACTTTCATTTACACACATCGCATCTAATGAACGGACTTCAAAATCTGTATTTGTATTTACTGTTGTTTGCATAATTATTTTTTTACAGAGATAAAATAAATGGAAGGATAAGGTTTGCCATAACAAAACCACCTATCATAAAGCAACAGGTAGCAATTAATGATGGCCATTGCAAGGTAGATAAGCCCATGATGGCATGGCCACTGGTACATCCACCGGCATACCTTGTACCGAAGCCTACCATAAAACCACCAGCCACAATCATTAATAATCCTTTTACAGAAAGTAATGCATGCCAGTTAAAAATTTGTCTTGGCATCAGGCTGCTGTAATCAGTAATACCGTAGCCCGATAATTCTGTTGCCAGCTTCGGGTTAATTTGAATTGCTTCTGGGTTAGCCAGTAAATTAATGGCTATCATTCCACCAAAAAAAATACCCACTACAAAAAATAAATTCCAGGCTTCTTTTTTCCAATCGTATTTAAAAAACGGGATGTTAGCCGGAAAACAAGCTGCACATACATGACGCAGTGAAGAACTTATGCCGAAAGATTTATTACCGATAATTAATAAGGTTGGTACAGTTAAGCCCACCATGGGGCCAGCTACGTACCAGGGCCAGGGTTGTTTTATCCACTCAAGAAAACTCATAGATATTTATTTGTTTTTAGATAATGCGAATATGAGGATTTGCAATTAATAAGTTGGTTACTTATGTTACATAACCGCCTGGCTACATTTTTTATAAGTGCCGGTACTGTCATTGATTTAATAGTTTATATAATTTGGTCAGCTTTAATTGTAAATTTATTTACCTCTTCCCAGGTACCACCATTCACTACGTTTTTAAAACCATTTTGCTCAAGTATGGTTTTGGCTTGGCCGCTGCGGTTGCCACTTCGGCAAAACACAATTATATTTTCTTTGCCATTAAACTTATTTAATTCATTTGCTACACTCCCTAAAGGAATATTAACAGCACCTTTTGCACTGCCTCCGGAAAATTCTCCCTGCTCTCTTACATCTACTAAAAATGCGCCCTGCTCAATAATGTTTTTTAAATCTGCGGTTTGTCCGCCGCCAAATAAATTTTGAAATAACCCCATTGTTTTAAATTTTATAGTGTGAATTTTTTAATTACTGCTAACAGTCCGGCTTTTTGTACTACGCCGCTTTGCCGCCATAGCGGTTTCCCATTTTTAAATAATATCAATGTTGGTACGCCCTGCACCTGGTATTCATTTGCAGCCTGCGGGCTTTTATCTACATCTACTTTTATAATGGTGACCGAATCGCCTGCTTCCTTCTTTACATCTTTAAGAACAGGCGCCATCATTTTACATGGGCCACACCATTCGGCAAAAAAATCTACCAGTACGGGTTTATCTGATTGTATAATTTCGTTAAATGTCATTTCTTTTATTTTTCTTCTTTTTTTAAATCATATTTTTTATTTTCTTTTTTAAACATCCCCAATAATAAAGCCCCCATTACTGCACCGTAAATTGTGCTGTTTATTGGTTTTGATGTAATCATACATGTGCCGGATGTACAACCTATTTGATGATAATATAAATATCCTGCAATTGCACCCACAACAGCACCAATAATGTAGAGCAGGTTATTGTTAAACCACTTCTTCATAATTATTGTCTTTTGTAGTTTCAGAAGTTTTTTTAGTTGGTACAACACAGCCGCTTGTTCCGCAACAGCCAATATTAAATACCGCCATACCGGCAAATAAAAAACCTAAGATGCCCATTGTCCAATCTTTCGCTATAGCAGATTGTACAATAATAGCAATGCCTAAACCGAGCCTTAAAAACCGCATAAAGTTCCAATTACTTAAAATTGTCTGTTTCATAAAGCAAAAGTAAATTTTACTATCTGTAGATTCGGTAACAAAGGTTACAAATGAAAAGGCGGCCTGAATGCCGCCTTCTATAAATAAAAATGTAAGTTTAACCCTTCTTTTTTGGCCAATTAAATCATCTATAGTTTCTGAATATATTTAAGAAGAAGGGCAACAAGTCCTTCCAGCCTGTATTGGCAAACAATTGATTGCCAGTAGCTGCAAAATACACAGCAATCTCCCTGCTTTGGTTTTATGGCAGCTTCGAATTTGTTACAGTCATAAAAGGATTTTTAATCTCACAATTATTTTTGTTTTGCAGGGCATGTATTTAGCCCAACTAATTTATAAAGCGGACAAAAGCCTACAAAACTTGTTAATACAAAAATCCCGGCCAACACAAGCAATACAATGCCTGCTGTGCCTGTAACCGTTTTGTTGTAATACAGAAATGCAACCACTATCGCAAGGCTTATCCTGATAATCCTGTCTGCTGATCCCATGTTCTTTTTCATAATTTTTTTATTTTTAAAATGATTGAATAATGACTACGATAGCTGTTACTATGCCAGCACAAATAATACAAATCAGTAAAAGCTTAAATGATTTTTGCTGCATGGTACGGTCATTTCGTAAGCTATGATTATAAGATGTTTAATTTTTTACAGATACGATATTCCTGATGTTCATCCCTGATTTTTTATACTGATGATACCCACTAAATTTATTCAAATATTATATCCCGAATTCAACCGGCTTATCAGATTTTTTATGATAGGTTTTAAAAAGCATATCCCAATAAGGCAATATGGAACTGTAATTAGAATCCGTATCGTATTTAATTACACTATGGTGTACCCGGTGCATTTGCGGCGTTACCATAAAGAGCCTTAACCATAAATCTTTCTTCATGGCTATTTTTATATTGCTATGATGAAAAACAATCACCGGGAATAAAATAAAACTATGCAATAAGAGAGGTGCCAGGCTTATACCCAGCAAGGGGAAAATTATTATCCTGACTGCATAGGAAAGGATCAGTTCCCCGGTATGAAACCTTACCGCTGTTGTGCTGTTCATTTTTTCATCTTTATGATGGTATTTATGGAATAACCAAAAGAATGGAACTACATGATTAAAACGGTGCCACCAATACATAAAACAGTCAATCAATAAAAATCCGATAATCAACTCCGGAAGAAAGGGTAGTTCCATCCATTGCAATATGCCAAAATGTTTTGCAGTTATATATTCTATAAACTGCTGAAAATAAAAGCCTGCAATAAAAACCAATGCCATATTTAGTAAACCCAGCAATATATTTAGCAGATCATGTTTATAATCTATCAAATCTTTTCGCTGGGGGTAAATATGTTCACTTAAATAAATAAGGAGGAATACGCCACCTAAAGCATAGGGTGTAATGGTCCTGATGATATGTATAAATTCAGTGAGCATATTTTAGTTATAAACCTTTACGCCTTTATCTAGCCATTTACCCCAAAAATTACCATAGGCATGAACACTATCTGTAACAATATTATTGTTGTTATAAACAGGGTGCCCCTGGTTAACCCATTCAAATATGCCGCCATATAAATTTTTCACATTAGTATAACCGGCTTTTTTTAATTTCAAAGTTACATCCTCACTGCGTTTACCAATAGAACAATAAACAATAACGGGTTGATTTTTTTGAATGTTCTTCACTTTTTCCAAGCTAAAAGTTTTCGAACCTACAAATAATGCATTTTGTAAATGACTCACATCATACTCACTTAATTCACGGGCATCTAAAAAAGTATAACTGCTAAATCCGGCAGCAGCGTCCGAAATATTTATAGCAGGTGTACTTCCGCTTAATAATAATTTTAACGTAAAATTAAACGAGCCGCTTTTTACCTGGGCATCTGCATACACCAAAGAAGAAACCATACAAAGGGTAAATAATATTTTAGTTAAAAATTCTTTCTTCATAATAATACTTACTATGTTTATGACTAAGCCAGCTCTATTGATGAATTTAAGCAATTCTTTATGCGGTTCCTTTTAAAATTTTATTCCAGTATAACCATGGTAATACTTTGGTTTTTAATATCCACATGGTCCATCTTGGTTTTGCCTGGTTAAAAGGAAAAGTCATTGTTGGCGTGTTTGTATAATCAAACTCTGCCAGCATCAATTTGCCATATTGTGTAGGGATGGGGCAGGCACTGTAGCCTGTATATTCGCCAGTCAATGGCTGATTGGATAAAAAGGCCAGTAGATTTTGTACTACTACCGGTGCCTGTTTACGAATGGCTGCACCGGTTTTACTGCATGGCGCATTGCTGCAATCGCCTAAAGCAAATACATTTTGAAAGCGGCTATGCTGCAGGGTACTTTTATTTACTTCTACATAACCATAAGGATTATTGGGATCTGAAAGCGGGCTGTTTTTTATAAAATCGGGGGCCGATTGTGGCGGCACAGCATGGCAGATATCAAACTTCATTTCTTTTTGTACTGCAACAGCTTCTGCATTTTTCTCTTCGTAATAAACGGTTTTATTTGTGCCATCAATTTCATTTACATTAACCCCAAAGTGTACTTTAATATTATAATGCTTTATCAATTCTGTAAGGGTAGCCGCATATTCTTTTACACCAAAAATTACACCGGCTCCGGTTAAATAGTGCACATCACATTTATCCAGTATGCCTTGTTTACGCCAATAGTCGCAAGCCAGGTACATTATTTTGTGAGGCGCACCTCCGCATTTAACAGGCGAAACAGGATTGGTAAAAACTGCTGTACCCCCTTTAAAGTTTTTAATCATTTCCCAGGTGTAAGGCGCCATATCAAAAGAATAATTGCTACTCACATTATTTTTTCCCAATGTTTCTTTCAGGCCTTTTATTTTTTGCCAGTCTAATTGAATGCCGGGGCAAACAATTAGTGCATCATACTCGTAAGAAGCCCCGTTTTTACAAACTATTTTATTTTTTTCAGGAAGAAATATTTCCACTGCCTCTTTAATCCATTTAGTTCCTTTTGGGATTAAATCACTTTCGTTACGGACTGTTTTATTGATGTCGAAAATACCTGCACCCACTAAAGTCCATGCTGGTTGATAATAGTGTTTTTCGGAAGGGTCAATAATACTTATCTCCAGACTTTTGTCTTTGTGTAAAAGCTGGGCAGCAACGGAAAGTCCGGCATTGCCACCACCGACAATAATTATTTTTTTAGCAGGCATATCTTTTTTTTTAGATTTTGATGGGTTAAAAAATATTTTCGTTCCAACAGCCTTTCAGTAGCTTTTGTTGTACCTGACATGGTTCACTGTTTACGCAAAATAAAAAGGCAGCCTTTCGGCTGCTCTTGGTTTCTCACGCCTTCATTACTTTACTCTGGCATACAAAATCTGTTTTGGGCAGATTAGTTTTACTGATGGCATCAAACCCTCCGGCTACCTCGGTAAAGTTTCTGTAGCCACGGGCTTGTAAAACAGATGCTGCCATCATACTGCGGTAACCTCCTGCACAGTGCAGAAAAAAATGTTCTTCCGGGTTTATATCTTTTATCCATTCATTGACAGCAGCTAATGGCCGGTTGTACGCTTCATCAACATGCTCTGCGGCATACTCAGTTTCTTTACGTACATCTATCACTTTATCTTCACCGATTGTTACCTCTTTTGCAAATTGCTCAGCGGTTATCCTGTCCACCACATCTGCTTCTTTACCAGCCGCCAGCCAGGCTGCAAAGCCGCCTTTTAAATGCCCCATTATATTATCAAAACCAACACGGCTTAAACGGGTAACGGTTTCTTCTTCAAGGCCTTCATCCGTAACCAATAATAATGGTTGTTTTACATCTACAATTAAAGCACCAACCCAGGGTGCAAAATCACCATTCAATCCAATGTTTACCGATTGCGGAATAAAGCCTTTATAAAAATCAGTATTGTCTCTTGTATCTAAAATCAATGCTTCGGTATTTTCTGCGGCAGCTTCAAATTCATCAGGCGATAATACCCTCATACCATTTTTCAAAACGCTGTCAAAACTTTCATAGCCTTTTTTATTCATAGCCACATTCAATCCAAAATAGGCGGGTGGCGGAAGCAATCCATCTGTAACCGCTTTTACAAAAGCTTCTTTGTTGGGTTGATTAAGTGCATAATTCATTCTTTTTTGATTGCCCAAAGTATCAACCGTTTCTTTCATCATGTTTTTGCCGCAAGCACTACCGGCACCATGTGCAGGGTAAACAATCACATCATCCGCCAGCGGCATTATTTTATTATTTAAACTTTCGTACAACAAACCGGCTAACTCATCCTGCGTCATGTGTGCAGCTTTTTGTGCTAAATCCGGACGGCCCACATCACCCAAAAACAAAGTATCTCCACTGAATATGCAGTAATCTTTTCCTGTTTCATCCTTCAAAAGATAGGTAGTACTTTCCATGGTATGGCCCGGAGTATGTAAAACTTTTATAGTTACCTCCCCAATTTTAAATTCTTCATTATCTTTTGCCGAAATAAATTCAAACTCCGGATTGGCATTGGGGCCATATACAATTGCAGCTCCTGTACTTTTTGCCAGATCCAAATGGCCGCTAACAAAGTCTGCATGAAAGTGTGTTTCAAAAATATATTTAAGTTTCACTTTATCTTTTTGTAACCT
>JANLQE010000175.1:0-2249 GCA_031367625.1 Bacteroidota bacterium | reverse complement strand
AGGTTATGCAGGCTGATGGGATTTATAATATGCCTGGCTTCATCCCTGTACCATATTTCCATACGGGAAAAATCGCCTTCTTTAGGCGCCAGCATACGGAAGGCTCCTTTCATATATTTTAAGGTTCCATCTTCATTTACGTGTTTGTGAAATTTTAGTTTTGTCAATTCTTCTTCTGTAATGGCAATGGGGTTAAGCTGATCGGTTTCGTACCAGAAATCCTGTGCGCCGTTATTTACACAAACCTGTTTTTCATCTCCATTTAAACCGGTTACTTCTCCCCTGCGGCTATCGCCATCGTTATCGGCAATTATATAGTCGCCAACTTTTAATTCGTGAAATTTTATCATAGTTGAATAATTTTTGTAAAGACAATTTAGGGAAAATAATTTAAAAAAATCATTGGCCGCCGGCAAACATAAGTTCAAAACATTCAAGATGTTATTAAAATTCGTGAACCTTAAACTTTTTAACATTAAACCTTTTACTCCGCCCAACTCATAACATACCCTTCATTTTCTATTTGAATGCCCTGCTGCGTGAGTTGCAAGGGGCGAAAAGTATCTACCATTACGGCCAGTTCTTTTGTTTCTTTTGCACCTATGCTTTTTTCTACCGCACCGGGATGTGGCCCATGCGGAATGCCGCCTGGGTGCAGGGTTATCATGCCACGGGTAACATGTTTGCGGCTCATAAAATCTCCGGCTACATAATACAATAATTCATCACTGTCTATATTGCTGTGGTTGTAAGGAGCAGGCACAGCCAATGGATGATAATCGTACATACGCGGCACAAAGGAGCAAACAACAAAAGCATCTGTTTCAAAAGTCTGGTGCACGGGTGGTGGCTGATGCACCCGCCCTGTGATGGGTTCAAAATCGTGAATGGAAAAAATGTATGGATAGCAGCAGCCATCCCATCCCACCACATCAAAGGGATGTGTGCCGTAATGTATGCCATACAGTAATCCTTTCTTTTTTGTTTTAATGATGTAATCGCCTTTCTCATCATTGGTCTGCAGGTTTTGTGGAACCCGTATATCTCTTTCGCAGTACGGCGAATGCTCCATTAACTGCCCGTTTTTGCTGGTGTATTTTTTTGGGTAACGGATAGGGTGAAACGATTCTACAATAAACAACCTGTTATCTGCTGAGTCAAAATGTATCTGGTAAATAGTACCTCTTGGAATTATAATGTAATCGCCATAGCTGAAGGTTAATTCGCCGTAGCATGTTTTTACAGTGCCACTGCCTTCATGCACAAAAATCAGTTCATCTGCATCAGCGTTTTTATAAAAATAATCTACCATACTTTTTTGCGGTGCGGCCAGCACAATATGGCAATCACAGTTTACCAATACAGCTTTGCGGCTGAGTAGATAATCTGCTTCGGGTTTTATATTAAACCCTTCCAGGCTGCGGTGTTTCAGCATTTTTTCTTCTGCTATTTTTGGCGAAACATCTATGGCTTCATCACATTTTACAATAAGCGTAGGCGCATGAGTGTGATACAAAATAGAATAGTCGTTGGCAAAACCTTCGGTACTAAATAACTGTTCAGAATATAAACTTCCATCGGGCTTGCGAAACTGCGTATGGCGTTTGTGCGGAATGGTTCCGGCCTTGTGATAATATGGCATGGGGTATTAATTTGATAATGAGATAATTTGATTATTAGCTGATGTGTTGATTATGATACCCTTTGCACAAAGCCAGCATGAGGAAATAATATTTCCAGTTACGCTTATCAATATTATAAGTAAAATTTCTGCTGAAGGGCATTTCCAAAGTTAAGAAAATTTTATGCTGCGAGGTTTAAGAAGTGACATTCCAAGTTATGCCTTTAAGATTTCGGTAAGTACCGGCAGCCAGAGTTGTATAACTAATTACCGGCTTTCTCTGCGTAACCTCTTACTCCTCTAATTCTTTGGGATAAAAACGCTATGAAATTAGTAATGCTTTGCAGCACTCAGTAATTTCTTACACTCTTTCAGTAATTTATTTTTATCAATTGCCACGGTGCCTACTTCCTCGCAAACCAGGCCACCGGCTATATTGGCTATTTCTGCCATCAGCAATTTATTTTTTGTAGCGGCATACACCACTGATGCAACTGCAATAACGGTATCGCCTGCGCCGCTTACATCTGCAATGCTGCGGATATGTGTTGGTATCAACGCCTTTTCTTTTTCGCTTTGATAATAGGCTCCCTTCTCTGAAAGAGTGATTAAAGAAATATCATGTTGC
>JANLQE010000169.1:0-5805 GCA_031367625.1 Bacteroidota bacterium | reverse complement strand
TCGGTCTATTCTTCAAAACCTGGTTACCAATTCCATTAAATATAGTTTGCAGGGCGGATTGGTATTGGTAACTGCTGAAAGTGTTGATAAAATGGCAGAGGTTTGCATTATTGATTCGGGTATAGGAATGGAAGCAAATACAAGGGAAAATCTTTTTACAAAATCAAATTCTGCCTCGATACCTGGTACAAATAATGAAATAGGCTCAGGTCTTGGGCTAATGCTGGTAAAAGATTTTGTTACCCAACACGGCGGCACCCTTCGTGTAAAAAGTGAAATACAAAAAGGAACCTGCATTTATTTTACCATGCCTCAGGCTTAAGGGTGAGTTTGCACCCTATTTTTATTGTATTCCGCCGCTGATAACAACTGAACATCTGATTGAAAATAGAGGTAATCTAATTGCCTTTTTCTCAATATCTCAAAACCTTTCTATCAGTAATAAGAGAATGAACGGGTATTTGGAAAGTTTAAAAAAGAACGGATATTAAAATAATCAGCGCCTGTCTATTTTTGAGTTCTTCTACAAAACTGTATGAAAGCTGAAAAGAACTTTTAAAATTTTCAAAAATAGGTTTTGTTTATAAGTTCATTATTTTTGCAAGCAAAACAAAAATATTTATGCCTTTAAAAAGTTTTATTTTAGGCAAAATTGCGCCGGAGTTCATCAAAGAAGAAACGTTGGTTTCACTACTACAAACATCGTTAGAAAAGTTTTCTTCCAAAAAATCTTTTATTTTTAAAGACACTTCCATTACCTATAAAGAATTAGATAATTGGAGCAGCCAGATTGCTTTGTATTTGCACGCTAAAGGTGTAAAGCCTGGTGATACAGTCGGCCTTTGGTATCCCCGGTGTTTAGAACTGCCCGTTGCAATTTTAGGGATTTTAAAAACTGGTGCTTCTTACATTCCCTTAGACAGCGAAATGCCTAAAGAGCGTATTCAAAAGGTGTTTACAGATATAAATGTTACCACTTACTTTTCAGATACGGATGCAGATATACATTGTGCCGCTCTTCAAATTCCTCCTTTTAAAAAAGAAAACGAAACATCTTTTTCTGTAGAATTTTCTAATGAAAACTGGGCTTATGTAATTTTTACATCTGGCAGTACCGGCACACCCAAGGGGATTTTGATTTCACATAAAAATATATGCCACCTGATTCGTGCAGAAAATGACATTCTTCAAATTAATTCAACTGATAAAGTATATCAGGGCTTTTCAATTTCGTTTGATATGTGGTGCGAAGAAGTATGGATTAGTTTATTTGCAGGTGCTACTTTGTGGATTGCAGATGCATTAACCGTAAAGGCAATTGATGAGTTAAGTAACGTTTTAACTGAACAAAATATTACTGTTTTGCATGCCGTGCCAAGCATTTTAGCTATTATAGATGAAGTGCCTGCTTTGCGTATTGTAAATGCCGGAGGCGAAGCCTGTACCCCACAAGTACAAAAAAAATGGGCTAAGCCTTACCGGAAATTTTTCAATAGTTATGGCCCAACTGAAACTACGGTTACTTCTAACATCGCTTTATTACACGAAAACGATGTTATAACTATTGGCAACCCTTTACCTAATTATCATATTGCTGTTGTTAATGAAAAAATGGAAATTGTTTCAAGAGGAGAACGTGGTGAAATGGTAATTTCTGGCCCTGGTGTAAGCAAAGGATACTTTAATTTACCAAACCTTACTTCCGAAAAATTTATACCCAATCCTTTTTCTGAAATTTATGGTGATACAATTTATAAAACCGGGGATGCAGTTGTTTTTCAAGAAAATGGTTTTATAGATTTTCAAGGTAGAATTGATGACCAGATAAAACTCCGGGGTTATAGAATTGAGCTGGGTGAAATTGAAAGCAGAATCAATCAATTGAAAGGAATTGCAGCTGCTTCTGTGGCAATAAGAAAAGACAGCAACCAACAGGAACAATTGGTAGGGTATGTAACGCTGCAAACTGGTTGTACCTTTGATGAAGTTGGTATTCGAAAAAAATTAGCATCCTTTTTAGCACCTTATATGGTTCCGGTTGTGATAGTGGAATTAAAAATAATGCCATCAATGCCAAGTGGCAAAATTGACAGAAAAAAATTACCCTTTCCACCATCGTTTATTCAAACAACCACCACTGCACCAGAATTAATTTTCAATGAAAATGATTCGGTTTCAACCAAAGTAATTAAAACCTTACAATTTGTTTTTCCCGGAAAAGAAATTGATTTACAAAAAGATTTTTTCACCGATTTAGGTGGGCATTCCTTATTGGCTGCAACGTTCGTTTCGCATTTGAGGCAGAAAGCTAATTTAAAAAATGCTTCTTTAAAAGATGTTTATGAGCATAGACCATTACATGCCTTTGCAGAAAATTTAGAAAAATCTCAAACCAAAACTGCCCATGCAAGAGAACCATTTAACCGCGTTTCAACTACACAATACTATTTATGTAATTTGGCGCAAACCATTAGCTTATTTCTTATTTATGGTTTGTTAGCCATTCAAATTTTCTTTCCTTATTTAAGTTATTATTATTTTGTTGTAAATGACTACGGACACGCAAGTGCCTTGTTCAGCGCTTTTATTTTATACAGTTTAATTCCGTTTGTTTTTTCCACTTTTATTTTTCTGTTTAAAAGATTGTTTTTAGGGAAATTTAAAGAAGGCGATTACAAACTTTGGGGTTGGCAGTATTACCGTTGGTGGCTGTGGCAGGCAATGAAACGTTTATTACCATCGCAATTTATTGTTGATACCCCATTGTATCCAAAATATTTACGAATGTTGGGTGTAAAAGTGCACCCATCCGCTACATTGAGTTCTTTACAAATTGGTGCTGAAGATATATTAACTATTGATGAAAACGTAAGTACGAGTTCGGGCTGTGTAATAGACAATGCAACCGTTGAGAATGGTTGGTTGAAAATGCGGAAAGTGCATCTAAAAGCCAATGCTTATTTAGGATCATCTGCAATATTGGGCGGAAATACGGTAATGGAGGAATATAGTGAATTGCAGGATTTAAGTTATTTGCAACCGAATCAAACAATCAGGAAAGGAGAAATTTGGAATGGCAGTCCTGCTGTTAAAGTAAAAACAATTACAGAAAAAGAATTTCCTGTTGTAAATACAATTTCACCATTTAAAAGAAATCGCTATTCCGTATTATATTTTTGTTCTTTATTTTTATTTCCATTAATTGTAATAGTTCCGTTATTTCCTACGCTTTACACATTGTATGTATTGGATGATACTGCAGGTAGTTATGATTTTACCTACCTATGGCAAACACCCATTTTATCGGCTAGTTACCTGCTGTTATTTATATTGGTGATAAGTGCCGTTTCCCGCTTGTGCAATATCAACATGAAGGCTGGAACGTATTCTGTGTATAGTTTTACTTATTATAAAAAATGGTTTAAAGATCAATTGATGAATTTATCTTTAATTGTTTTGCATCCGCTATATGCGAGTATTTACATTTCAACTTTTTACAGATTATTGGGTGCTAAAGTCGGAAAAAATTCCGAGATCTCCACAGCAAGCGATGTTACACATCACCTGTTAGAAATTGGCGACAATTCTTTTATAGCAGATGCGGTAATTTTAGGCGAACACGATGTCAGGAATCAAAAATTAATCTTAGAAAAAACCATTATTGGAAACAATAGTTTTGTGGGTAATAGTGGGTTAATTCCGCAAGGATATTCACTTGGCGACAATATGCTGATTGGTGTTTTATCCAAACCGCCTACCAAAGAGCAACTACAAAACAGTAACGAAAAAGATTGGTTTGGCTCCCCTCCAATTGGTTTGCCAATGCGGCAACGAATGGAAAATTTTGATAAAAATAAAACTTTTACGCCGGCTTTAAAAACCAAAATTGCCCGAGGAATTGTAGAAGCTTTGCGCATCATTATTCCGCAAACAGTGGTAATGATCAGTTCGGTGTTGTTTATTGCTTACAGTCACAATTTGTTAGAAGAAAGTATCCCCAAATTATTGCTTTTTCTTCCTTTTTATTATTTAGGTTTCATGGCCATTCCTGCTTTTTTGTTTACAGTTTTGTTCAAATGGATTTTGATTGGAAAATATAAAAAAACTGCTTTACCGATGTATCATTACAAAGTTTGGTTTAGCGAAGCTGTAACTAATGTATATGAAGCCTTGAGCATAATTTTCTTTTTAGACCAATTGCGTGGAACGATGTGGTTGCCCATGCTGATGAGGATTTTTGGGGTAAAAACAGGGAAAAGAGTTTGGCTAAACACTACGGATATTACTGAGTTTGATATGGTGAGCATTGATGATGAAGCAATGTTGAATGAAGATTGTGGCCCGCAAACGCATTTATTTGAAGATAGAATTATGAAAATTGGTTCGGTACAGATTGGCAAACAAACTACCATTGGTTCCCGGGCAATCATTTTATATGATAGTAAAATAGGAAATAATGTAACAGTAGATTCTTTATCATTATTAATGAAAGGCGAAGAATTACCTGATAATACCGATTGGACAGGAAGCCCGGTAAAGATGAAGTGATGCACAGCCAATGATAAATTCTTATTACATTTTCAACTGAACACTTACATACTATTGGGCGTTTTTTATTTCACAAATTTTTCAGCATATATTTTAAAAATTTATGAGCCAGCAAATAACAATAGCGCTAATTTCGATAAAGGATAATTTAACAACAGTAGATGAATTAGTAGGCGCATTACACCTGTCAGAGCTTTCATTAAATACAAAAACAGCAAATTGGAAAGATATAAAAAATGAATATCTGCAGTATATGATGGAATGTGAAAAAGAAGCTGATGGAAAATTTTTTGTAGCCAACCGCCACGATAAGGCTATCGGTTTTATTTTTGGTTTTGTAGAATATAAAGACAATAGCAATTTTGAAGTTGGTGAAGGCGATGATTTGTATATCTCAGAAGGATATGTAGATGCAGCATACAGAAATATTGGCGTATATGAAAAACTTAATAATGCTTTTGTAGAAAGTTATTCAAAAAAACCAATAAGAAGAATAATCCGTTACACATTAAGTAACAATAAAACAATGCAGCATTGGCTCGTAAACAAAGGGTTCAGTGCAGTAAGATTGGTATATGAAAAATGGTTGTAGTTCATCAAAAAACAATTTCCTCACAAGTGAATTTTATAATTTTGTTTTTATTGCAAACAAAGCAAGTGTAATTAATATCTAACTTTATTTCTTTAAAAAAATATTTTTCAGCATTAAAAAAGGTTTCACTTTTTGAACAGTCAATTGTTTTAAAATCTGCATTTATTCCTATAGCTGTAGCTTTAATCAAAGCTTCTTTTTTTGTCCATATAGAATAAAAAAGGGATGATTTGTTATTGCTTTTCTGAAGTAATTTTTCTTCCTGTACATGCAAAAAATCTGTATAAATTTCTGTGTTTATACTTTTATTAAATTCAATATCAATACCTGTTTCCTGTGTTTTAGAAAATGCCACAAGTACCAAATCTTCACTGTGAGAGCTGTTAAAATGTATGGGAAGGTTTTTATAATTTGGTTTTCCATTTTTTTCTAAAAAATGTAAATCTATTTTTTCGCCGGGAAACAAATCAGATAAGCCTTTCAACAATAATAATTTAGAAAGTATTTTTGCATTTCTGTCCTTTTCTATAATATATTTTTCAATAATTAATCGGATAGATTCAGGAAATGACAATAGTTTATCATTTAAAAATTGGGTATTTACTTTTGATAAATAACAGTAAAGAATAATATTCATAAAATTATAAAATACAAAAATTACCTAC
>JANLQE010000126.1:0-21804 GCA_031367625.1 Bacteroidota bacterium | reverse complement strand
GCAACATTGTTGTGTCACAATCCCTGCCCGTCCGGCCAGGCGGGCTTTCAGCGGCATACCATTTTGCATCTTTAATTACCATTATCACAATAAATAAATAACTCAAACAGCTTCTTATCCATCTGCTGCGGTTGATGTCCTCACCATAGCCGTCAACTTAAGCTTTTTGTAGAGCTGTAGGCTCGAATTTGTTTTGTAGCAACGGGTTTAAACCCGTTGCTACAAATGATATTTTACAAAAGTACCGTAGGCACGGTGCATTTTACAGACTGTATGCTCCGAGCCTATGGCTCTCCATTTACATTGTAGGTCAACATCAACGGATTAAAATCCGTTGTTACAATATTCATTGAGCCTACGGCTCTGCAATTTTCTTCCGAACACTTTTGGTAACACCGACCATTGCGGCCTGCCCTGGCTGCTGTCCTCACCATCCAGCAACAATTTCGAATGCACCCGTTAAAATTTATTCTCTAATAGTTTTATCTTTCATAAATCAGGTGTATAATAAATCTGTTTGCCATTTATTTTTATTTCAACATCTACTAAATATTTCTTTAGGGTTTTAGTATCTACAGAAATTCCCAGGCCCGGTTGTTCGGGCACATGTATATATCCATTTTCATCAGGGAGGATTTTTACCTGTGAAATTTCCTGGGCAAGCAGTTTTAACTCAACAGGGTATTCACTGATATTATCTTTTTCAATACCTGCAAAAGGCTGTAAAGAAGCACTCAATGCAAGATGAGAAGTGAAGGTGTGATTTACATAAGTAATATTAGATTGCTGTGCCAAATCTGCCACTTGCTTTGCTACAGAAATTCCGCCTATTCTCCCGGCATCAATTTGAATAAATTTAAGGCCGGCGTATTGAATCATTGCTTTTGCCTGGATAAAATTATTACAACCTTCTCCGCCAGCCAGAGCTATCTCCGGCATAGTCGCAGACAATGTTTTATAAGCATCCAGTTCCATATTACTGAATGGTTCTTCCAGCCAATAAGCATCCAGTTTTTTCAAAGGTTTTAACCGTTCTTTTGCCCCTGCCACATTATTGTTCCAGGCTGTACCTGCATCTATCATTAAATAAGTAGCTGGCCCCACTCCTTCACGGGCAGCCACCAGGTGGGCTACATCATTTCCCAAACCATTTTTGCCGAATGGCCCCCAACCAAATTTTACTGCTTTAAATCCTGCCGCAGTTGCTTTTTTTGCTTTTTCAAAAGTGCCTTCCGGCGAATCACCAAATAACTGTGACGCATAGGGTAATTTTGGATACGCTTTATTATAGCCCAATAATTTATAAACTGGCTCATTCAATTTTTTTCCCAGCAAATCCCATAGTGCAATATCAATTCCTGAAAGCGTATGGTCTGCCTGTAACAAATCAAATGAATTTTCATGAACAGCATTTGAAATACTTTTGATGTCTTCAACACTATTGATAGCCCTGCCTTCCATTGAATACTTCAATGGCTTGCAGGCACTGTGGCTCATAGGGCATACATAACTTGCAATGCTTGTGAGTGGCGAAGTTTCACACTCCCCCCAACCTTCTAAACCTCCGGCCCTTATCCTTACCAGTAATGCATCCTGGCTGCCATCGCCAATGTCTAATACTTCCGGCATAGACAAATAAAAAAAATCAACAGATTCAATCTTCATTTAAAAAATTATTTAGTAACCACAATTATTTATATAATCAGCCCTGAAAATTTTAGGCTGCATCGAATCGCTGGCTGGTGGGGACACCAGCCAGGGCGGGCAAAAATCAACAGATTCAATCTTCATTTAAAAAATTATTTAGTAACCACAATTATTTATACAATCAGCCCTGAAAATTTTATGCTGAATCTAATCGCTGGCTGGTTGGGACACCAGTCAGGGCGGGCAGCCGTGGCCGGTGTCTCACCGACCACAGTAATCAAATTCTTTTGCATCCAAAATTTTAGGCTGTAATTTTTAATTTTTTTTTAAAATGTTATTGTAAGCCCACCATCAACAACAATCACCTGCCCTGTTATGTAGGAAGCATCTTTACCTGCTAAAAAAAATGCCACTCCTGCAATCTCTTCAGGGTTAGCTGCACGCCTTAATGGTAAATGTTGGTTGTTTACATAATTATCCCTGAACCATTGTGTGTCCAGTTCATTTTGCCCATCCACAATTGACATGGCGGTATCCACAAATCCCGGGGCTATCGCATTCACTAAAATATTCTTATCTGCAAGTTCCAATGCCATTGACCTGCAAAATTGATTGATAGCCGCCTTTGCCATAGAGTAGCTACTGGCATATCTTTCAGCCCTTGTTCCATGAATGGAAGTTATGTGAACAATCCTGCCCCCATTAGTCATAAATTTTGTTGCCAACCTTGTCATTAAAAGACTGCCGGTAAGCATACAGTCAAAGATTATACGCCACTTATCAACCGCCATTTCTATTGGATCTGTTTTTTCAAACATGCCTGCACAATTTATCAATGTATCTACTGAGCCCCAATTTTGTTGTATCAATTTCTCTCCATCCATTACTGTTGTATCATCTGCATAACTTCCATGCAACAGCAAATGGTTTCCTTCAGGAAGTTCATCTATTAATGCTGTCAATTTTTCTGACTGGGTATCATTGGCACATACATCATACCCTTCATTTGCAAACCGTATTGCTGTAGCCCTTCCAATACCAGAAGCAGCACCTGTTATTATTACCTTTCTTCTATTCATTATCAGGTTTATAAATTATTTTCACCGGCATAAATACTCACCACTGTATTAATTTCTTCGTTGGGTTTTAAAACAGTACACTGCCCCATATTTTTTGCATCATTCACACTCATTGGCATACCGGAACATGGTTCTAAAATTACTGTGTAATGATCCAGGAACCCACCATAGGAAGCAAAATACCATTGATAGGGAAACACTTTTTTATCGTACTGATAACTAAATAAATGTTTGTCTTTATCACTTAAAAATTTCATCTCAGGTTGTTCAATATCATACAAATAAAAAAAGTCGGTGCTGTTATTTTTTGCAGGAGCTATTGAAGCATCTATGCCCTCTATCACGGGCCAATCGAATTCATTTAAGTTACTGAACCTTGAATAAGCAGGGTCCACCACTTTTGCTTTTTGTGCAGTGGTAACTATTTTATCACCCTCTTTAATGGATAGTGCTGCATGTAATTTCCATAAAAAATTCCGTTGGTAACCAGACTCATTTTTAATTTTATAATGCAGGTGAATCAAGGGGGCTTTTGCATCCAGTGTAATTGTTTTTTTATAATACAGGCTACTCAATTTCAATTTACCAAAAACAGCAATACTGTCTTTGTGTATTTCATATTTTAAAGAGGTAGTCCATAATTCCCCATGATCCGGATAGTCAACAGCATCAACATTCTCAGGGATATCATTGGGGATCAATTCATCAATACCACCATAAAAATTTGTATCATAATCTGCGCCGGCCTGATGCGTTTGAAGCAGTATGTTTTCATTTCGCCATAGAAATTCTTTTCCCAGGTGTTTATTGTATATGCTTAGTATTTTTCCACCTGCAGTTGGTGCAATTTTAAATTTAATAAAATCGTTTTCGCCGGTTAAAATTTCAACTTCATTGATATGTTCCTGAGAAATTATCATAGTTTATTCAGTTGATGCTACTGTTTTTGAAGCCGGATAAAAAAACCGCCACCTGGCGCAAGATGAAATTTTATTGTATCATTCTTTTTTATGGTTGACTCCATCAAAATATAATCTGCAGGGTATCGTTCCGCATTTACACCATCTTTACAAATGACCGCCTTGTAATTCCCTTCACCAATAAAATCAAATTTAATATCTATGTCCCTTGCAGACCAATCTGTCATTGCGCCAATAAACCAGTTCTCCCCTTTTTGTCTTGCAGTAACAATATATTCACCTGCTTTTCCATCAATGATATTTGTTTCATCCCAGGTTGTGGGCAGGCTGCCAAGCAATGCTGTAAACTCCGGTTCTTGTGATGCCTGCGAGGGATTGCCTGCAAATATTTGCATCGGGTTATCAAACACTACAAACATGGCTAATTGATGGCTCCTTGTTCCTTGCGTCATTACCATTCCTTCAATTGTCCTGAAACCTTTTTTCGTGGCGTTGTTAAATACCACCGGTTCATAATCAAAAGGGCCGGCAAGCATGCGTGTGTACGGCAATGTAACATCATGGGGCGGCGATGCTTTATCACTTCCAATATTGTATTCAGAACCCAGCACCCCTTCTCTGGTGATGTTGTTGGGATAAGTGCGGTTAAACCCTTTTTGCGGATAAGCGCCATGAAACATGATCATGATTTTATGATCAGCACAGGCCTTTGCTATGCGGTAATAAAAGTTGACTGTTTTTTGATCGTCCCGGTCTATAAAATCAGTCATAATAAAATCAACGCCCCATTTATTAAACCTGTCTAAAGCACTGTCTAATTGCCTGTCTAAAGTATGCGCCAATGTCCACATACTTATTTTTATCCCTTTCTCTTTAGCATACTGAACAATACTATCCATATTAATATCCGGGTTAATTTTAAACATGTCCAGGTTATCGCTCCAACCTGCATCCATCATTATCCTGGTGAAGCCAAATCGTTTGGCAAAATCAATATAATATTTATAAGAAGCTGTATTAATGCCTGATTTAAAAGGTACATTATACAGGTTTACATTGATGATCCACTCATCGGTTGCCTTTCCCGGTTTCACCCAGGATGCATCAGCAATTCTTGATGCAGAAGCAAGACGGTAAACAATATCATTGGATGGCAACTGCCTGTCTTCTTCAGTAATCATCAGCACCCGCCAGGGGAAACTCCGGGTGCCTTTTGTCTTTGCAATATAATCAGCTCTTGTAGTAACCAATGATTGCGGATAGTCTCCACCAGTCATTTTTTCTTCCAATGGATATTTTGCAAATACGCCTTTCAATGCAGATGAACCTGTGCCATTTAAAAACATACCCGGATAATCTTCCAGGTCTGATTCGGTAATGGCAATTTTTGGATTTGATTTTGGGACAACCAGTACCGGGGTATAAGCCATCTCATTTATTGCTATTGAATCTAATTTTCTTAATGGATACAATTCTTCAAAGCTGGTATGAAAAATATCTGCATCATCCCTTTTGTGTATGCCAGGAAAATAAGCAGCAGGGGCACCGGGAAAATGAAATTCAGCCACCTCGTTTTCAATGGTAACCGAATCTTTGAACTGGGTTAAAAACCGGTAAGCCACCCCATCATCATATACCCTGAATTCTATTTTATAGGGTTGCCTGAACTGGATGGTTAGTTCATTATAAACATCCTTGATAATTTTTCTTTTTTCTGGTACAGGGGAAATAATTTGATGCGTTTCTTTTTTTACAGCAAATGATTTTATACTATTATTAATTGAAAAACTTTTGTTGTTTGCCAGTATCATATCAATATCAGAGGGGTCCAGTATAGCCGCTTTTTTATGATATATCCTGTATTGCAGATTTTTTCCCATCCATACTTTTACACAAATATTGCCAGACGGGGAGCAAACGGATAATGTATCCAAAGACCAGGCATTAATATAAAAGCTGATAAGCAATACAACAAGCAAATATTTTTTCATCAGTTTATTTTATTGCAATTTATTTGTAAGAAAAGATCCATCATCCCGAAAAATCCCGGGATGGATTTCATTTGCTTTAAGATATATCATTTCCTGATAAGAAATAATGAGGTTCAACATATTTTAAAATATAAAAAATCTAATACCCCGGATTTTGAATCAAATTAGGATCCGCAGCTATTTCGCTGAGTGGTATTGGGAAAAAATAGTTAGCCGGGTTTTTAAAAATCCTTATCGGATCATAATCAAGGTTTCCACCAGTGTTAGGAACTACATAAGCATAATGTAAAACGCCATTTCCATCTTTTGTAACAGATACGCCTATTGTGGTGATATTATTTGTTACAGAAGCAATTTTCCATCTTCTTACATCCCAAAAACGATGTTCTTCAAAAACAAGTTCCACCTTTCTTTCATTCTGTATCCTTGCCCTCATCTGGCTTTGAGATAAACCGGAAGGTAACGCTGGTATCCCTGCCCTGCTGCGGATTTCATTGATAGCAGTATATGCATTGGCTGGCCCCTGTGCTTCATTGATTGCCTCTGCATAGTTTAATAAAATTTCAGCATACCTGATATTGATCCATGGTTGGTTTCCTTGACCCGCCCCTAATGATATTCCTGTATTATCATATACTGAAGGATCCACAAATTTTGCCAACAGGTAACCGGTGACATAGTTATTACCATCGAAGTCAGTTCCGCCCGGATTGGTGAAATCAATCATACTGCTGTTTAATATTGATCCCTGGTGATAAATTCCGACATCCAATCTCGGATCCCGGTTAGTATATGGATGTTGTGGATCATAATTTGAAGTAGGGTCTGTTATTAATTTCCCATCCAGGGTTTCATACGAGTCCACCATTTGCTGAGTAGGTGCATACAGAACATTACCGCCCCTTATAAAAGGCATTACTGCATATTCAATAGTTAAGCCGGGCCATGGATAATCATCCTGGTGTCCTTCAGAAGGTATGCCGGACTGATTAATTGTTACGAAAATATTTTCTTTGTTTGCAGGATCAAATTTGATAAACATATTTTTATAGTTAGCCCAGGGCACTAAGCTATACCTGTTAAGATCAATAACTGCTTTGGCTGCATCGGCAGCATTTTGCCACCGGGTTAAATTATTGCCTGTATTAAATAATGGGCTGGCATAATACAACAGCACTCTTGATTTAACTGCCATTGCCACCCCTTTATCAATTTTTCCTAACTGCGTTGTTGCTTCCGGTAAAATGGCCATTGCCGAATTCAATTCATCAATAATAAATTTAAAACATTCATCTACCGTATTCCTTGATGCATCAAATTTATCATTTAAACCTAAGGTTTTGGTAATAAGCGGCACACCACCATAATGCTTTACCAAAGTAAAATACCTGAAGGCCCTTAATGTTTTCATTTCACCAATTAACCGGTTTTTGTTTTCGGTTGAAAGGTTTTGAACTTTATTAACATTTTCAAAAAAAGAATTGCACTGTCTGATATATCTGTAGTTGGATGCCCAGATTTGATGCCTTGGATAAGGGTTACCATCAAAAAAACCCGTGAAGCCGGCGCCTGCGGGAGAAGCATCTAAAAGGCCTTTGTTGATAATGTTTACCCCAATATAAGATTCATAAGCAGACTGTGTCTCGTCGGTAGCACCTGCCAGTAAAAATGCCTGCCAGTGTGCATTGTAAAAACCATAAGTGAGATCCCGGTAATTATTATTAACAAATGCTTCCACCAAATTGGGATCTGAAAAAAGCGTAGCATCTGAAATACGATCGGTTGGGGTAATATCTAACAGGTTTTTTTTACAGGATGCCATCACCATTGAAAACCCCAGTATTGAAATTAAAAATATCTTTTTCATTATAATAATTTTTTAGATTAGTGAATCATTTTAATATTATCAGAAACTTACTGATGCACCGATATTATAGGTTCTGTTGACAGGATATGCCAGTCCCTGACCATCTACTGATTCAGGATCCAATCCTTTGTATTTTGTAATAGTGAACAGGTTAAATGTATTTACATAAACCCTCATTGCACCAATTCCAATTTTTGTAAGTGCGTTACTTTTTATATTGTATGAAAATTCAACATTCTTCAACCTTAAAAAAGCGGTACTGCTTAAAAAATAAGTATTGGCTATACCCTGAGGGCTACCATACACTTCAGATGCACGGGGTTTGTTGGTTATATTTCCAGGGGTTGATCTTCCGTCAAAATCTTCCTGGGTGAAATTTTGATTTCTACCAGAAACTGCCCTGTAATATCTCCTTGCCCTGGCCTGACCCTGGAATAATAAATCCATACTAAATTGATTCCATGTACAACCCATTGAAACACCATAGGTAATTTGGGGAACAGAAGTAAAAGGTTGGATTACCTGATCTTGCTGATCAATAACACCATCTTTATTTACATCTTCAAATTTTAAATCCCCGGGAATGGGCGGGCTACCGAGATTATACTTTGCATAACGATCTATCTCACTTTGAGTTTGGAAAACCCCAATGGCATTGTATATAAGCCCTGCGCCTACAGGGTTCCCTGTAAATGCCTGGTATGTTGGTTTGCTGGATAATTTTTCATCTGCAAATATTATTTTATTTCTTGCATACGTGATGTTCCCGGAAACAAAGTAGTTGATCTTTCTCCCGCTGCCCTTATAGCTTACCTGTGCTTCGATACCTTTATTTTCTACTATTCCAATATTTTCATCTGGCAAACTTATCCCTGCATACAATGGAACAGATGCGTTGGGAGGAGCCAAAATGTTGTCTCTTCTTTGTTTAAATACCTCCACCGTAAAGTTGAGTTTATTTGCAAAAAAACCAGCCTCCAATGCAAGGTTGATAGCCGTTTGAGATTCCCATGTGGCATTTGGGTTCCCTACTACGCCGGGAGAGAATGCCGGATAATTGGTAATGCTGCCGTTATTATAAAATAATCCCCCGTTTCTGTTGAGGAAATAAAATTGGGCATACTGGAATGGTGCAATATTATCATTACCCAATTTACCCCATGAACCCCTCAGTTTTACATTGCTTACGCCAGGTAAATTTTTTTTAAACCATTCTTCTTCAGACAATCTCCAGCCTGCAGAAAAGCTCGGGAAAAGGCCATAGCGCTGATTTTTGGAAAACTGGTAAGACCCGTCATACCTTAACTGTGCTTCTATCAAATATTTATTTGCGTAAGCATAATTTACCCTGCCAAAATAATTTTGACGTGCTGTTGAATTTCCATTTCCATTATTGGTTTGATTGGTGGAACTTCCATAGTCCAGTTCGGGGATTGCCTGTGAAATAAATTGTTCTTTATGGGCGCCTGTATATTTGAAATTAAATTTACTTTGTTCATAACTCACAAAAGCATTCACGCTGTGTTTAGCAAATGTGCGTTCATAATTCAATTTGATATTTTGTGTAACCGTTACTGAATTATTTGATAAAATATCCAGGTAAGCTAAGCCAAGGCTACCGTTCTGTACTTGTGGCGTATAGGTATTATTGGATGGATCGAAGGAATAAACCTGGTATGATTTACTCCAGTTTTTATTATTTCCCACGCCCAGATCAACAGAAAAAAAACCGTCAACAAACAAGCCTTTAACATAAGGGATATCCAACCTGATCTTTGCTGTATTTAAGGAATATAAGTTCTCGTTGGTGGTGATGCCTGCCAGGTCGGTTGAGTTAACCAAAGGATTTAAACTTCCCCCATTGCTCAAGCCCCCGGGAGCATAACTTCCATCAGGATTTTTAGCAAGGTCGGTAGGTAAAGCACCTGCAAGGCTTGAAAAAGTATTGGCAGTACCAATGGGTGATCCTTCCTTTTTTTGCCATCTTAATTGTGTACCAAAAGATAATTTTAAAAGATTATTTACCTGTGCATCTACATTCGCACTAAAATTATATTGTTTAAATTTCCAAACCCCGTCTTTAAATTGCCCATCCTGGTTTAGCATACCTGCGGATGTATAATATTTCACTTTATCGTTACCACCAGAAAGTGTAAGGCTTGTCCTGTTCTGTAGTGATACTTTTTTAGTTGCCAGCTTTGTCCAGTCAGTATTTGGATATGATACAGGATCTGATCCATTTCTGAATTTATCAATTTCAGCCTGGGTATAAATTGGGGCCCCGGCACTGAATTGCGAGATTTCATTTTTCATCTGTGCATAGTCAGCGGAGTTTAAATATTTTTCTGTTTTGGCCCATGTATTGAACCCCTGGTTGTAATTATATGTAAGTGTGGGTTTACCTGTTCTTCCTCTTTTTGTTGTAATTAATATTACACCATTTGCTGCCTGTGCCCCATAGATAGCTGCAGATGCATCTTTCAAAACAGAAACACTTTCTATATCGTTTGGATCGATCCTTTCGAAGCCTCCTGGCCTGTTAGCCACACCATCAATTACAATTAAAGGAGAAGTAGCCCCGGAAAAAGTACTGATGCCTCTTACAAATATTCTTGATCCGTCATTTCCCGGCTCACCACTGTTGTTAGTAGCTATTACACCCGGTGTTCTGCCCACCAGATTATTTGATACATTTCCTGCAGGTGATTTTGCAATATCGCTTCCCTTTACCACTGCAACCGAACCGGTTAACGTTGTTTTCTTTTGGGTACCATATCCTACCACCACCACATCTTCTAAATTAATACTTTCTATATCCAGCGTAACATCAATTACTGATCTGCCATTTACAGGCATTTCAACAACATTGTATCCTACTGATTTAAACACCAGCGTACTGTTTTCAGGAACTTTTATCCTGTAATTACCGGCCGCATCCGAAGTGGTGCCAATTTTTGGATCAGTCTTTACCGTAACCGAAACGGCTGGTAAAAAACCAGCAGCAGATTTTACAACTCCTTTTACTTCGATTAAATTTTGGGCAAATAAATTATTGGGGATAATAAGCACCAGGATAACCAAGAGCATAGGCATGATTATCCATGGATGGAATTTTTTTGTCATAGCAAGTCGTTTTTAGTTTTAACAAACAATAGATATCAAAACTAATGTAAAAACACCCCCAAAATATTCTATAATCTTATTTATATGTGTACTTTTTTAACACAAATAAATTTGATACCCATATTTAACTGGTAAATTATAATCTATATTCTTTTAACCCATAAAAATCCCCTGAATATAGAAATAGTATTGAACCAATTAAAATGCTTTGGAGAAAAAGTCAGGACATGCTGCTGAATAGGAAAACAATTTTACCCAAATAGAACAGGGCTTTAAGAAAAAATATTTAAGCAACTGCATTAAAAAATTATTCAACAAAATAACCGCAATCAGGCATTTGATAAAAACCTGCTTTTATATTCTTTGGGGATAACACCTACCTGTTTTTTAAAATGCCTGTAATAATTCGTCAAACTGTCAAATCCGCTTAAATAACAGATCTCCGAAATATTGTAATTATCTTCCAATAATAATCTGCAGGCATGACTGATCCTTATTTCCGTTACATAGTTGGTAAATGTTTTTCTTGTATGATGCTTGAAATAGCGGGAAAAAGAAGCCACGGTCATGTTTAATTTTGCAGCTATTTCTTCAATATATATTTCATTGGTATAATTCTCCAGGATGAAATGCAGTACAATATTGATCCTGTCTGTATCGTAACTGTTTTTTGCAGTAAATCCACTGGAGAGTATAAAATTTAAATCTTTTCTTTTTGAAAGAAATACTAAAATATCCAATAAAATCAGTAACCGCTCAGTTGGCGGCTGCTCTTGCATACTAACCAATTTTTGTCTTACATATTGATTGGCTTTACCCAGTATTTCAAACCCCAAAGCAGATCTGTCCAGCAACCTCCGGACTAATTTCATTTCCGGCAGATCAAAAAATGATATACCAAGAAAGTCATCTGTAAAATGGGTGAAAATAGATTTTGCTATCAGCCCTTTATTTTTATAATACGCTTCACTGTTTCTGTACAGATGAGGGATATTGGGGCCTATCAAAACAAGATCACCATCCCTGAACTGGCTTACATGATCACCAATAAATCTTGTTCCTTCAGTTTTGTCTATTAATACAAGTTCATATTCTTTATGAAAATGCCAGGGCTTATCAAAATACGCACACTCCCAGCACATAAATAGAAAAGATGAGTTGGCTGATAATGGAAGTTTATGAAATTGAGGGCGCATTATTATAAGTTTAATTTTATCTGCAACAACTACAATTAGAAATGTAATTTATATCATTTGTGGTATTGATCATATTAATGGTATTGAGGAGTTACTTTTATAATATTCCATCCTGGAAAGAAACATTACAGCCATTTTATCTCCCCGCCCTTTTGCCTCATCGGCTTTTACTCCTGAAAAATGATTATTGATAGTTGAATGCCAAAGCCCAAGCCAGGTATTAAAGTGCTTTTGATTTACAGGTAGTTTGGCATGTGGTTAAGTACATTTTCTCCAGGTGCTGTGTCCAGCGGTCTTGAATGATCCTGTTAAAGATGGGGGAAAGTATTTCGCTCTCTCTTACTTACCTTACCATCAAGCGTTGAGACAAATATGAGTATCGTTTTCATTTTGTTTGTTTAAGGTTATTGGCACAACCGTAGTTTGACGGCTATTCTGTACCAACGGCTAACTTTATTTTATTTCTTAAAGCAGGAATAACTTCTTCTATAAACCAGGGATTTATTTTTACCCAGTTTTGATTTCGGGGAGAAGGATGTGGCAATGGAAAATATTCCGGTAAAAATGCTGTATAATTTTTTACGGTTTCGGTGAGGCTGCCATTGAATTTATTTTTCAAATAATAACGCTGTGCATATTGCCCAATCAATATAATGAGCGGCTTGGTTTTTATGCTTTCCAAAAATTGTGGATGCCATAAGGGTGCACATTCCAGCCGGGGCGGCAGGTCGCCTGAAATTCCTTTGCCCGGATAACAAAAACTCATGGGCATAATGGAAAAAACAGATGGGTTATAAAACATTTCTTCATCTACATTCAACCATTCTCTTAATTTTTTTCCACTGGCGTCATTCCACGGAATTCCGGTTTCATGCACACGCCTGCCGGGTGCCTGGCCAATAATAATTATTTTTGAAAAAGGATTTAATTGTACAACAGGCCTTGGCTCTATTGGTAAAAATTTTTTACACACTTCACATTGCAATATTTTATTTAAAAGAGTGTTCATTGCAGATCCGTAAGAATTTATTTAGTTATACAAAATTGCTTTATTAAGCGATGATAAATTTTTAAATACAAATCAGGGCTAATCTTCATTTTAAAAAATCCTGCTACCGGTTTTCATTTTTTTTAAACAGGTAGTTCTTCATAAGTCAGTTCCCCTTTTTCAATTCTTGCAGGAGCCGTGTAAGGATGTTCTTCTTCTTTTGCAATGCCCATAATGTGCATTACTTCCCATCCATTAACTTTTAAATAATCAGAAACCATTGAACGGTGACAGCGCCACCACACAGCCTCTGAACACATACAGGCAGTGCGTTGTTTGAATGCTATTTTTTCAAGTTCTATTATTCCATTTTTAAAATCATTGGTTTCCATATAATCGGCATAGCCACGGAAAGCAATATGCCGCCAAACGGTGTTTTTAGAATCAGGAGATACTTTTCTTCTTCCCCCAAGTTCTTTTAAATGGACATATTGAATCTTATTTTCAGGTAAAGAAATTTGCAATGCTTCTTTATTGTACTTTGGAAATTTATGGGAGCCTGGAAAACTCCTGATATCCACCACCGCTTCAATTTTAAAAGAATGCAGCATAGCTACAAACTCTTCAAAAGGCCGGGTGGAGTGACCAATAGTCCAGATGGTTTTATTTTCTTCTTTCATCTGTTTGTTTTTTATTATTTTAACCATGCCATTCTATTAAAGCTTACCATTTTAATTTACCAATTATTTCTGCAATAAGCCCTGTCCATCCCGTTTGATGCGAGGCACCAACCCCTCTGCAATTATCGCCATGAAAACATTCGTAAAATAAAATCAGGTCTTTAAAATGTTTATCATTGTTAAATAAATCTTCCTGTCCGTTCAATCGCCTTTTCCCTTCTGGATTTATTACGAAAATTTTGGTAAGCCGGTTGCACAATTCACCTGCTACTTTTTTAAGATTTACTTCATTTCCTGAATGAGTTGGCAGCGCAACCTGTAATTCATCCTGGTAATATTTATGATATTTTTCCAGTGCCAGAATAATCAGGTAATTCATGGGTATCCAAACCGGCCCACGCCAGTTAGAGTTGCCACCAAACAAATTAGAATTTGATTCGCCGGGTTGATAGTTAAGTCCAAACTCTTTTCCATCAATAATTACCGTGTAGGGCTTTTGATGAATTTTTGAAAGTGAGCGAATTCCTCCGGGAGATAAAAATTCATTTTCATCCAGCAACGCTTCTAAAATTTTTTTTAATTTTTTATATGGTACCAGTGAAAGTAATATCCCACTTTTTTCATCAATATCTTCTATAACCTGGTATTGATTATTTTTTTGCTGATATTGAACAAACCATTTTAACCGGCGATGAAATTCCGGCACTTTCTCCAACAATTCTTTATCAATAACATGCACTGCAAATAAAGTAGTAAGGCCAACAAGAGAGCGGATTTTAACCGGAATAAATTTCCCATCAGGCATTTTAAGCACATCATAAAAAAAGCCTTCCTCTTCATCCCAGGCTCCCTTAAAATCTTTGCTGATGTGATTGAGCGAACTGGCAATATAAGTGAAATGTTCAAAAAATTTTGTGGCCAGGTCTTCATACACCTTATTTGATTGGGCCAGCTCCAGTGCTATTTCCAGCATGTTAAGGCAATACATCCCCATCCATGCGGTACCATCGGCCTGTTCTAAAATGCCACCTCCCGGTACATTATTTCTATCAAAAATCCCAATATTATCCAGGCCTAAAAAACCTCCTTCAAAAACATTGTTATCCAGTCTGTCTTTACGGTTAACCCACCAGGTAAAATTGATTAATAATTTTTGAAATACTTTTTCTAAAAAAAAAGTATCTCCAACGCCGGTTTGTTCTTTATCAATTTTATATACCTGCATACAAGACCATGCATGCACAGGTGGGTTTACATCACTGAAAGACCATTCGTAAGCAGGCAACTGGCCGTAAGGGTTCATGTACCATTCATTTAATAATAATACCAGTTGATTTTTTGCAAATTGTGCATCTATTGAAGCCAATGGAATACAATGAAAAGCTAGGTCCCAACTGGCATACCACGGATATTCCCATTTATCGGGCATGGAAATAATGTCTTCGTTATTTAATGTAAGCCACTCACTGTTACGCCCCTGTTTCCTTTCTGCCGAAGGCGGTAGCTGGCCAGGGTCGCCCTGCAACCAACCTGGGATATCAATGTGATAAAATTGTTTGTTCCACAACATACCGGCATAAGCCTGCCGTTGAATATTTCTTAAATCCTCATTTTTAGATTTTATCACCTGGCCATAAAAATCATCAGCTTCGGCTAAACGTTTAGTAAATGTTTCATCATAATTTTTTCCCAGCGGGCCGGGTAATGATTGTTTGCTTAAACGTAATTTGATAGTAATTGAACTTTCGGGTTCTACATTATAAGAAAATACTGGTGAACATTTTGTACCGTTTCTTTTATTATCAAATAATTTAAAATCATTGTTGATAACAGCAGCATGAAAAGCATCTTTTACAAAAGGGCTTTCATTGGAGACATTATATAATCGTTCTGCGTTTGTTTCGTTTTCAGTAAATAAAACAGTTGCCGTATTTTCAAAATAGAAGTAATAATTTCCCATGATATTGCCGGTGATTTTTAATTCACCTACGGAGGTATTTTGCCCGTTCAACTCAATGACCGGCTTTTCATTTATTAATCCATACGACCATAGGTTACGCATCCACAAAGTGGGTAATACAGTTATTGGCGCATTGTTTTCACTCCTGTTAAACACTGTAATTCTGATACAAATATCTTCTTCATCATTTTTAGCATATTCAATAAAAACATCAAAATAGGCCTTGTCATTAAATAGTCCAGTGTCTGCGATTTCATATTCATTTTCAAACTTATTTCGTTTTCGATTTGTTTGTTCCAGTTGCTCGTAAGGAAAAGCAGCCTGCGGATATTTATATAAATATTTCATGTAAGAATGAGTGGGCGTATTATCAAGATAGTAATACAACTCTTTCACATCTTCGCCATGATTGCCGTGGCTGGGCGTAAGGCCAAAAAGCCTTTCTTTTAAAATTGCATCCTGGCCATTCCACAAAGCAATGGCAAAACATATTTTTTGATGCTGCTCCGAAATACCGGCAATCCCATCTTCGCCCCAGCGATAGGCTTTGGAACGGGACATATCATGAGTAATATAATTCCATACATCCCCATTTGGGCTATAATCTTCCCGTACAGTAGCCCATTGCCTTTCGGATAAATAAGGGCCCCATTTCAACCAATTTTTTTTATTGGAATAATTTTCATTCACTCTTTTTTGCTCTTCAGAAATGCTAACTGGCATAAAAATTATTGTTGAGGATTAGTTGGTTCCATTTCATCTATTGCAAGGGAGGAATATGCATAAGCTGCACCGGCACGCATTTCAGCAGCTACCCAAATGGCTTCCATAATTTCTTCTTTGCTTGCTCCTTTTCGCATGGCCTGTTTGGTATGGCTCCGGATGCAATAGGGGCATTGCGTTATATGCGCCACTGCTACGGCAATAAGTTGTTTTGTTTTTTCAGGCAATGCGCCTTCTTTAAAAACTGACTTGCTGAAATCCCTGAATGCTGCTGCAGTCTCCGGAGCAAGTGCGGTTCTCTTTTCAGAAATTTCCTTCGTTGCTTCGGGATAAAGTTCACTACTTTTCATACTTGATAGTTTTATTATTATTGAAGAAAAATTGATTACCCTTTTTCCAAAAATTGTCTCAAAACATATTGAAGGATTCCACCATTACGATAGTACTCTATTTCAATTTTTGAATCCATCCGGGCGATAACATCAAATTTAATTTCTGTTCCGTCTTCTTTTTTAGCCATCACCTGCACTTCTTTTAACGGTTTAATATTTTCTGCAATGCCGGTAATGGTATAGGTTTCATTTCCTGTAAGCCCTAAACTACCGGCAGTATCGCCTGCTTTATATTGAAGTGGCAACACACCCATACCCACCAAATTGCTTCGGTGAATACGTTCGTAACTTTCGGCCAATACCGCTTTTACACCCAACAGAAAAGTGCCTTTAGCTGCCCAGTCCCTTGATGAACCGCTGCCATATTCTTTACCTGCCAAAACAACCAAAGGAGTATGGGCATTTTTATATTTCATGGCTGCATCATACACTAACATTTCTTCACCGGTTGGCAAGTATTTAGTAAAGCCGCCTTCTTTTTCGGCGAGTTTATTTTTAATACGCACATTGGCAAAAGTGCCCCTCACCATTACTTCATCATTTCCCCGGCGGGAGCCATAAGAATTAAAATCTTTTTTATCAACACCCAGGCTTAGTAAATATTTACCTACAGAAGAATGTTCATTAAATTGGCCTGCAGGAGAAATATGGTCGGTGGTAATACTATCGCCCAACATTAATAAAACCCTTGCCCCATTGATATCCTGTAAAGAACCTGCATCGTCAGAAATATTATAAAAGAAAGGAGCTTCTTTTATATAAGTAGAAGTTTTATCCCAAATATATAATTTATCGTCAGGTACAACCAGGTTTCTCCATATCTCATTTCCTTCAAAAATTTCTCCATAGTTTTTTGCAAAATCTTTTGGAGAAAGCACTTTACTCATCAGGTCATTTATTTCATCATTGCCGGGCCATATATCTTTTAAGAAAACCGGTTGTTGATTTGGGTCATAACTGATAGGTTCATTAATTAAATCAATATCAACCCTGCCGGCAATAGCATAAGCCACCACCAGCATTGGCGACATTAAAAAATTCATTTTTACCTGTGGATGTATCCTGGCTTCAAAATTACGATTGCCCGAAAGTACAGATGCAACAACAAGGTTATGTTCTTCTACTGCCCTGGCGATGTAGGGGGGCAATGGCCCTGAGTTACCAATACAAGAAGTGCAACCATAGCCTACTAAGTGAAACTGCAATGCTTCCAAATCATCCAGCAGCCCTGCTTTTTCAAGATAATCAGTAACTACTTTAGAGCCGGGAGCAAGAGAGGGTTTCACCCAGGGTTTAATATCAAGGCCATGTTCACGGGCTTTCCGTGCTACTAAACCGGCACCAATCATTACATAGGGATTGGATGTGTTTGTGCAGGAAGTAATGGCTGCTATAACAACTGCTCCATCCGTTAGCATAAATTTTTCCTGTCCAATTGTTATCCAAACCGTCTTCATCCCCTCTACTGATTTTTCTTCTATTTTTGCTTCAGGAGGCATTGGTAAAGGAGGCTGAACTGGCTGGCCTCCACCTTCTGCAAACCAGCGGGTTAATTGTTCCTGCGGCTGAATATATTTTCGTCCATAAGATTGGTTCAGCAAATCAATAAATACAGATTTAAAATTTTTCAACAGAATTTTATCCTGTGGCCGTTTAGGCCCGGCTACGGTTGGTTCTATGATTGCAAGATTTAGTTCTACCACATCGGTGTAAATAATATCTTCGGCACCGGTTCTCCACAACAAATTTATTTTGCAATAATCTTCCACCAATTTTATATTTTCTTCGGAGCGGTTACTTTTACGCATGTACTCCAAGGTTTTATCATCAATGGGAAAATAAGTTATCGTACAGCCAAACTCCGGCGACATATTGCCAATGGTGGCTCTATCAGGCACAGAAAGATTATCAAGCCCCGAACCAAAAACTTCTACAAATTTTCCAACTACTCCATATTTTCTAAGCAGCTCCGCAATAGTTAATACAAGGTCGGTGGCGGTAGAACCTAATGGAAGTTTACCAGTAAGTTTAAGACCTATTACCTGAGGTAAAATAAAATAAATAGGTTGGCCCAGTATAGCAGCTTCGGCTTCGATGCCACCCACGCCCCAGGCCACTACACCGATGCCATTTACCATGGGGGTGTGGCTATCGGTGCCTACCAATGTATCGGGAAAAATTTCTCCGTTTCTTTCCACCACAACTTTAGAAAGATATTCAAGATTTACCTGGTGGCAAATGCCCATGCCCGGAGGAACTACACTGAAATTATTAAAAGATTTTTGTGCCCATTTTAAAAATTGATACCGTTCTTTATTACGTTTATACTCTTCCTCCATATTGCGGCTAAAAGCATATTCAGTTCCAAAATAATCAACCTGTACCGAATGGTCAATTACCAAATCAACAGGTATCAACGGATTTATTTTATCAGTATTTTTTCCCTTCCTTGCTATTTCTGCACGCAGTGAAGCAATGTCAACTACTGCAGGCACACCTGTAAAATCCTGCATCAACACACGGGCTGGTTTAAATGGAATATCCTTATCAGAACCAACAGGCTTCCACTGAAGAATAGTTTCTATGTTTTGGGGGGTGATGGCAAAATCATCAAAATTACGCAAGGCGTTTTCCAATAAAATACGAATAGAAAAAGGCAACTTACTGATGGCATGTCCCTGCTTTTCAAGCTCTGCAAGACTATAATAAATGTACCCGCCATTTTTTGTAGTTAGTAATTTTTTTATTTGAAAAGGGTCTTTAAGCATACTGCAATATTTAATCAATGAATACCATCTTTTTATTGATATGAAAAGATGAGTAATATCTTTGAACCAATCACCTGTAACATTATTTTTCTTCCTCCGTTTTAGTAGGAATAATAAACAGTGGTATCGAACTATGGTGTAAAACTTTTTCTGCTACGCTTCCCATTAATATTTTATCCAGCCCACGCCTGCTGTGCGTACCCATTACAATTATATCAGCGTTTAATTCTTTTGCAGTGTTTAAAATTGTTTCTCCAAAATCACCATCTTTCACAACGGTTTCAATCTTATCATCACCCAAATGTTCTTTTGATTTATCCAGGAAAATTTGTGCTGCTTTCTTTATTTTCTCATTAGTATCTGTTTCAACTAAGTATGAATTACTAAAACCTCCAAATCCCATTATGGGTGAGTAGTTGAGAGAAGAATAGTAGGTGGCATCGGAAGTTACATGCAGCAAAATTGTTTGCGCATTCATTGCTTTTGCTAAATCAAAACCGGCTTCTGCAATTTTTTGTGCAGAAGGGTTATAATCTAATGCAATTAATACTTTTTTCATGATACAATATTTAGGTTTTAATTTAATTCCGCTTCTGTTAATTATAATGGTTAACTGCTAAGCGATTCTTTAAGAACGAGTGCTTCATTATTCTCTTCATCTTTTGTGCCATAAACCAAAGTTACTAACCCTTTCTTTACTTGCTCTTTCAAAAGCAAAACCTGTTCATGATTATTTTTTAGTTCCTGCTTATATCGTTTCTGGAACCCTTTCCATTTGGCAGGGTCATGGCCAAACCATTTTCTGAGTTCTGTACTGGGTGCAACCTCCTTCAGCCATAAATCAACAGCAGCCTTTTCTTTTGTGAGGCCTCTTGGCCACAACCTGTCTACAAGAATACGGATACCGTCTTCCTTACCGGGTTTTTCATATACTCTTTTTATTTTTATTTTCATTTTGTGTTTATTTAATAAATATACTGTTACACTTTTTTTCCATGTTGCTATTTTTTAAGAACCAGTTATATAAAATACATTTTGTTGATTGATATGTTTTAATACGATAAACCTTCAATAGGCATCGGAAAAATAAAATCCTGGAAAACGCTGTGAGCCGCCTTCCTCACATGCTTTGCGTATCGTTCAAAACTTTTGCCCAAAGCCTCCCCATATTCTTTATCCAATTTATTTATAATTAAAGTGGTCTTGTCCATTTCTTTTTTAAGCTCACTTCTTTTAGCTTCATCAAAGGGAAAATATTTTTTTATTGCTGCTTCAAACGCTTCCTTAAAACCTTTCTCCACTTCTGCATAATATGGAAGCAGTAAAGGCATGGCCGTAAAAGTTTTTAAATGAGCCAACTTAATGGCATCGGCTTTTTGCGATTTATTTATTTTTACTTCATCGAAAGAACTGGATGCAAGTACTGATACTAAAACAGGAGCTTTATATAAAAGATTCCTGTCTTCTGTTGATAATTTTTCGAGTTGCTTAATCATAGTATCCGGGGTTTAGAAAAACAAATATCTACGGTAATTTAATTTTTGTCTTAAACATTTTTTACTTTTTTATAAAACACCTGTATATTTTTTTTACCAGAATAACTATACCTTTTATTACTTTCATAAACAGGTACTATTTAAAATAAAATTTGTCCCTCATTTATCATGCAATGGTTCTACAAACAAAATTTTTAATTTAGATGATGGTGCCAGTACCTCATTTATATATTTGCCGGTAAATGGGGAAATTTTAGTTTCTGTTCCCGGGTTAACAAACATCATATCTGCTCCAATGCTTTCAGCATACTGTAAAGCAGCTTTTGGTAAATTGCTGCTATTTAATAAGTGGTATTCAATTTGATTATTAAGCCCCGTTTTTAAAATACTATATGTTTCAAGAAGTGCATTTCTTTCTGTACCGGCTGCGCCCATCCTGTTCTGTAATGCCACAAGATGTATTTTGGCCCTAAACTTTTTTGCAAATACATATACTAACTCTATTTTTCGTTTTGGAATAAAGGAACGGATTGGAACAACAATGATTTTTATTTTTGCATTCATTGAACTTTTATTAACTGTTAGCACAGGGCAATCCGTAAATTTTGCAAGTTCATTAGGGCATAGTGGTCTAAAAAATGCGAAGAATTTATAATTGCTTTTTTTGCCAATAATTATTAGTTGTGGCTGTATTTTTTTTGCAGTCTCTATAATTTTATCATGAATATTACCTTTAACCAGGTGGATTTTAACGTTACTTTCCGGAATAGTTTCTTCGATTGCCTGCTTCCATTGCTGCAATTTTTTCATCATTTCTTCAGCATAATAATCCTCACCCTTGGCAATTACAGTGTCATTATGATACGAAACGTTTTTTGGTTTTATTACATGAAGCAAATGAATGCTTGAACTGCCTGTATATGCCAGCTCTATCGTTTGTTTTATAGTGGCAGCCGTGTTTTCACTAAAATCAA
>JANLQE010000385.1:0-6415 GCA_031367625.1 Bacteroidota bacterium | reverse complement strand
CTTACCAGTAATGTTCATGCACAAAAAACAGGTAATGAAAAATACAATAGCTTATTGTGGCAGATAACCGGCAACGGGCTGACAAAGCCATCTTACCTTTTTGGCACCATGCATGTAAGCAGCAAAATGGCTTTTCATCTTAGCGATTCATTTTATTATGCGCTTAAAAATGTTGATGCTGTGGCGCTTGAACTAAACCCTGAATTGTGGCAGGGGCAAATGGTTCGGCTTAATGAGATTAATGAAAATTATACTTCCTATATACAACCGGCAGGTAATGATTTTTTTACAGAGAACAGTTTTCGTATAAATAAATATGACGATCTTTTAAAAGCGTCCTTAAGTACAGAACCGCCTGTAGTTAACAGTTTGCTTTACCGTTCTTATAAAGCAAAAGAAGATTTTGAGGAAGATACTTTTTTGGATCTGTACATTTTTCAAACCGGAAGAAAAATGGGCAAAGCCCCGGCGGGAGTAGAAGATTATTACGAGTCTGAAAAATTGGTGCTGGAAGCTTATGCCGATATGGCAAAAGAAAAAAAGAAAAAAGATATAGATCTTGATGGTGAGAGCATGGCCGGCATGGTGGAAAAAATGCAGAATGCCTACCGTCGTGGAGATCTGAATTTAATGGATTCGCTGGATAATATGATGGAGCGTTCAGTTGCTTTCAGGGAAAAATTTTTGTACAGGCGAAACGAAATACAGGCTAATTCAATTGACAGTATTATCAGAAAAACATCGCTGTTTGCAGGTGTTGGTGCAGCTCACCTGCCGGGCAGTCGCGGCGTTATAGAATTGCTCCGTAAAAAAGGATATACGCTGCGCTCCATAAAAATGAATGACAGGGATGCATTGAAAAAAGATGAAATAGATAAACTGAAAGTAAAAGTAAATTTTACTACACAACATTCAGCCGATGGCATGTACACAGTAGATGTACCCGGTTACCTGTATGCTGTAAAAACGGTGCACCAGCCGCTAAACAGGTGGCAGTATGCAGATATGAATAACGGTTCATACTATTTGATAACAAGGGTGAAAACATACGCTGCATTTACCGGGCAAAAAGAAGAGGAGGTTACAAAAAAAATAGACAGCGTTTTGTATGAAAATATACCTGGCAAAATTTTATTGAAAAAAATAATTGAAAAAAACGGTTACAAAGGATATGATATAACCAACCGCACCCGCCGTGGTGATATGCAGCGGTATCAATTATTTGTTACACCGTTTGAGATCATCATTTTTAAAATGAGCGGCCAAAACGATTATGTTGCAGGCGAAGAAGCCAACCGTTTTTTTTCTTCTATACAATTAAAAAAAGCCGCATATACAGCAGTAAATTTTATGCCATCACAGGGCGGTTTTAATATACAGTTGCCACAGGAGCCACTCCAGTTTTTAAATACGGTGTATGATGGGCGATGGGAATACGAAGCACAGGATAAAACTAACGGAGATGCCTACCTTATTTTTAAAAAAAGCATTTATAATTTTAATTTTATTGAAGAAGACAGCTTTGATTTAAAACTGCTGGAAGAATCGTTTCGCAGCCCCGATTATTTTGATAAGCAAATAAGCCGGAAACAGGTTTCTTTAAGTGGCCTGCCGGTGTTGCTTGTACGGGAAAAATTAAAAAACGGCAGCGTTGTAAATGCTGCATATATTTTGGCCGGCCCTCATTATTATGTAGTGGCAAAGCGCACAAACAATAGCGCTGACAGTTCTTTTTCCTTTTTTAAAAGTTTTAAATGGCAGCCATATAATTATCAATCTTCTTCTTTGTATGTAGATACATTTTTGCACTTACAGGTAAATACGCCCGTAAAGCCAACCATTAATGATGGCATACGGAGTGTAATTGAACAAAGTGCAGTGGATGCTGCTAATGGAAATAATTATTCCGGGTATATTGCTTATTGGCCAAGAAAAAAAAATGGCTTGCTGATCAGCGACTCTACCGGAGAGTTGGTTTCTGTAACCATGCAGGAATACCCGAAATATTTTTACATAAAAGACTCTGTAAAATTCTGGCAAAATGAAATAAATAATTACCTGGATAAAAGTGATATGGTGCTTACAAACAAAACAGTTGTTACCATGCCCGGTAATGTAAAAGGGGTACGGTTTTCTTTGCAGGATACCGGCTCTTCAAGAACCATAGAACGTATTGTACTATTAAAAGATAAATACCTTTTCACCCTCTCTACCATGGGCGATACCGTAAATAAGCCAGGTAGTTTTATAAACGAAGTGTTCAACAGTTTCAGGCCATTGGTAAAAACAGCAACGGTAAATTTATATGAAAATAAACTGCCGCTTTTCTTTAACGATCTTTTTAGCGCAGACAGTGCTTTGCACAAAAAAGCACAGCAATCTATTTCCAATATTTATTTTGGAAGTAATGCCGCCGCCGGTTTGTACAATGCTGTAAACCGGCTTACCATAAAGGATAAAGATTATTTTAATTCAAAGGCCAAACTCATTGCAGAGTTAGGGTATATAAAAGATTCTGTAACAGATGATATTCCGCAATACCTTAAAAAAATATATGATCAAACAGCGGATACCAGTTTATTTCAAAATGAAGTAATAAAAGCCCTGGCAAGATTAAAAACCAATTTATCTTTTAAAATATTAAAAGAAATAATGCTGCAGGATCCGCCCATTTTTGAAGATGATGATTACAGCAGTATCTTTAAAAATTTCCACGATACTGTTGCCCTTAGTGCCAGGCTTTTTCCCGATCTGCTTCAACTTTCTACTCTTGCAGATTATAAAGAACCCGTTACCGGATTACTTGTAAGCCTTGTAGATAGTGGTTTTATTAAAATAAAAGATTACCAAAAATATTTTTCTTCCATTTATATTGATGCAAAGCTTGCACAAAAAAAACAGCAGGCCAAAGAGGAAAAGCAGATGCAGGCAAATAAAAAAAAGGAAGATGACAATAATGATGATGATAATGTAAGCCTGAATTACAACTATAATAAAAACCGCTTTGGGCTAAAAGATTATGCAGTATTGCTGATGCCTTTTTATGAAAAAAATAAAAATGTACAGCAGTTTTTTAGCCGTATGCTGCAAAGCAAAGATGATTTTGTAAAAATGGATGCGGCTGTTCTTATGCTTAGGAATAACAAACAGGTGCCGGACAGTGTTTTAAACTTTTTTGCAGCAGATGATAAATATATGGGGGCGCTATTTTTAAAATTAGAGCAAGCCGGGCGGCTGGATAAATTTCCTGCAGCCTATAAAAATCAATTGGCACTGGCACGCAGCTATATGGTGGCTCAAAATGAAAAAACTAAAATTGATTCAGTAGTTTTTATAAATAAAATACCCACTGCTTTAAAGCAAAAAAAGGGAATGCTGTATTTCTTTAAATACAGAATAAAAAAAACAGATGACTGGAAAATTGGTATCAGTGGATTACAACCAATTAATGAAAATGAATTGAGCAGTAATGATGATCTCTCTTTACTTACAGATAAAAAATTAAAAGAGTACGAACCACAGGAGGAACAGTTGAACCTTCAGCTAAAGAAGCTGTTATTTGGTTTACATAAAAGCGCTAAAAATTTTTTCTCAAATGATAATGCGTATGATAACTATAAAACGCAGGATGATTATGGAGATTAGGTAATGCCCATGTGTGTTCGGCTTTATCCGAAAGAGTATTATCAGCAAGAATATTAAAAGGGTTCGCTCAATCTCTGTAATTTAATGCAGGCTTTCTGTCACCTAATAATGCCTTGTACTTATAATCTCCTTTCATTATCTTAAACTCTTCTTTTGCTTTTATTATAAGTGCCGGATTTAAAAATAAGTCAATGGCTGTAAATGCCATTGTTTTTGCAGCCACCATCATTCCTTTTATTCCAATATCTCTACCGCTACAAGCAACCGCCTGCCAGCTATGTGCAGAAGTACCGGGCACCCAAGTGGCAGTTTCTACTCCTACAGTTGGAACCACATAGCTTACATCTCCTACATCTGTGGAGCCTTGATTTTTTTCAATGTACAATGGTGTTATGAAAGCTGCAGAATCTATGGAAGGCACTTTGCCTAAAAATGTTGCTTGAAGATTTTTGCCAAATTTTACTTCATCTTCAGTGTAAGCTACTCCACCAACTTTCTCTAAATTAGATTGCATATCTGCTGCAAGTGTTTTATTTATCAGCAGGTCATGTGAGCCACTAATAATTTCATATTCCATCTTTGTTTCCGTACCTAATGCGGCAGCTTTAGCTGCATTTACTACTCTTTCAAATAAACTCTCTGTGATGTCTTTGTAAGGATGCCTGACATAATAAAATACTTCTGCAAAATCAGGAACAACATTAGGTGCTTTTCCGCCATTGGTAATTACATAATGGATACGGGATTCCTGTGGTATATGTTCACGCATCATGTTTACCATATAATCCATTGCTTCAACTGCATCTAAGGCGGAGCGTCCTTTGTCGGGAGCAGCAGATGCATGAGCAGAAATACCATGAAACCTGAATTTAGCAGTTTTAATAGCCAAAGAACCTGTATAAGTAACCGTGTTATGTTCATCCGGATGCCAATGTAGAACAACATCAACATCATTAAATAAACCTTCCCTTACCATATATACTTTCCCGTCGCCACCTTCTTCTGCAGGGCATCCATATACTTTTACAGTGCCTTTAACTTTGCCTTCTTCTATTAATTTTTTAATAGCTATACCCGCAGCAACAGAACCTGTTCCAAATAAATTATGCCCGCAGCCATGCCCACTGTTTTTATTTGCAATGGGTGTTTTCGCAAATGAATTTTCCTGCGATAAGCCTGGCAAAGCATCATACTCTGCAAGTATAGCAATAACAGGTGAGCCGCTACCATAAGTTGCTACAAATGCAGTGGGCATTCCGGCAACGCCTGCATCTACTTTAAATCCATTATCTTTTAATGTATTTTGTAAAAGCACTGAACTTTTAGTTTCCTTAAATCCAACTTCAGCATAATCCCATATATTCAATGCTATCTTTTTATACGCTTCATAACCGGATTGAATATTTTTTGCAACTTCATTTTTTAAAATATCAATTGATTTGCTGTTGCCACTGTTTTGTGCCATGCAATTGTACCCAAGTGCCAGCGATAAAATGGTGAGAAGAATTAATTTCATAATGTTTTTTTGAATGATGAAATTTTTTTGAGTATTTATAAATGCAAAAGGGTATTAAGAGATTTTATATTTAATCATAACTAAGTCCCTTTTTTAAATGTTCTGCCATTTGTATTGTCAGTTTATGCTGATAAAAATTTCTCCCAATAATGACAAATGGCAGGGTTGCTTACAACGGGAGTTTGTGAAAAAACCACTCCCGCCAAAACAAATATACACACTATGTGAATAGCCCGGTTGATGTATAGTTTTTGAAGTAATAAAGTATGCAATTTATAACCGGAAACAACCGTCATCAAACCTTCTTCATTACACTCGAAGAGCAGATAGCAGCAGATAACCCGGTAAGGCTTATCGATGCTTTTATTGATAACCCCGATTTAGAGAAAATGGGTTTTACTAAAACAGTGTACAAGAGTGAAGGCGCCCGCCTTATGCGCCTGCCGTGCTGCTAAAAATCTATCCCAATTAAAAACAAAATTCATTGTTATTCATTAGTCTAACTTTATGGTGATTGGAAATAATGCCAATCACCATATTTTAAAATATTTAATTATGAAAATTATACTTACCAGCTTATTGGTAACTTTTACTTTATTTTGTTTTGCTCAGGAAAAAGCTTTAAATAATTATCTCTTGATAAGGATTGCTTTGGAACATGATATTTATAAAAACTCGGCAAGGAATTTTTGGATCATTCAGGCAGAGGTTGGCAACGAAGCGGCAAATGTTTTTTACTCGCTAAAGAAATATAATTTAAAAAAGAATGCGGTGAATACCGAAGCGTATTTTTATTACAATCATGCTGATACAGCTACTAACTTCTATAATTTTTTTACCTCTCCCACAGAAGCATTAAATTTTATTGCTGATAACGGATGGACGCTTATAACAATTTACACAGACATATATTCAAGTTATAATAATGAAAAAAATGGAAATGGTGATACGGTTCCTGTAACCACAGTAGGTTCAATACCGGTTTTTTGTTTTAAAAAATAAAAGAACTGAGATAATACCAATGTGAATAACTAAAAAGTATTTTTGCCCGGTATGGCCGCTATTAATTGTTGTGTATATTCATTCGCAGGGTTAAAATAAATATTATCTGCTGTGCCTTGCTCTACAATTTTTCCTTTGTTCATTACCAAAATTCTGTCGCTGATATAATGCACTACAGACAGGTCATGAGAAATAAATATAGCCGTAAAATTTAATTGAGCTTTTAATTCGTTGATAAGATTAAGCACCTGC
>JANLQE010000380.1:0-2341 GCA_031367625.1 Bacteroidota bacterium | reverse complement strand
TGTGCAATAAGAAATGAGATGAATGTTTTTCCATGTTCGGAAACTCATTTTTTTCTTCACTACTTTTTGAGTTGTGATTAAAACCGTAATAATTGCAAACATTGAAAGTGTTCCAAATGCAACAAATAATTTTTGATGTGGTGCATTTATTGGAAAAATAATATCAATGAATTTGAATTTGGTTGCTGGGTCAAAGAGTAAAAGCGTTGGATGCAAAAGCACCAATAACAAAGCAATGTAAGCCGTGTAATTATGTAAATTATAAACGTTGATTTGTTTAATACGGTCGGGCAACTGTGTCCAATAGCTATGCCTTTTGTAAGCTGTGCCAAGCATCATGCCCAACAGGATATTTAAAGTTAAAAGCCCTGTTGCAACTAATCCCATGTAAGCAGATAGTTGAAGGAATGGAAAATTTTCCATAAGAAATTTGATAATTAAATTGAATAAATACACACATACGATTACAAACCTGTAAGCGTAGCAAAAAGTTCAATTTTAAAAAATCAAATAAGTAGGGACAAATGAAGCAGATAAAGTTTGTCTGGCGGTGGATAGAAAAACTTTTTGTAAAAGGAACTGCTATTTAAAGAGAAAGTAGGAGCAGAAAAATTGTTTTGCAGCGAATTATTTAAAATGAGGTCACTAAATCGAATATTTTGAGTTACTGAAAATTCAGCGTTATTGTTATTTGTCTCCTGAATGTAGCAATGGATTTCATTTTCAAAATTGGTTTTCTTCTCAATGTCCGAAAACTCAAATACCGTGTTGGCATAGTAACAAGTTATAAGAAGTAGAAGAAATATTTTGAAGTGTCCTTTCATTGCTGCAAATGTAATGAATGTTTGCCGTGTGTTGGCAATTGCAGATCTTTTGCAAGGTTGGCTTTTGTGCGGTGGGTTTTGAATTTTGAAATAGGGTTGCGTACAACAACAGTATTGATGCTATATCTTAGAATACCCCTTGCAGGTTCAGCATAAAATTAAGGGTGCTGGTAGGAATTATAATTGTTACCAAAACCACTCCATTATTAAAACTTTATATCAGCATTCACTCAAGCTGATGGGTACGTTTACTGCAAGGCCGCCATCGGATGTTTCTTTGTATTTACTGTTCATATCAAGGGCCGTATCCCACATGGTTTTTATTACGCCATCCAGGCTTACTTTTGCAAAATCGGGGGTGCTCTGTAATGCAAGCTGGCTGGCAGTTATAGCTTTTATAGCCCCCATAGTATTGCGTTCAATACAGGGGATCTGCACCAGGCCGCCAATAGGGTCGCAGGTCATACCAAGGTGATGCTCCATAGCAATTTCTGCAGCCATTAAAGCCTGCCGCTGTGTACCGCCCAATGATTCTGTAAGTGCTGCTGCAGCCATCGCACTGCTTACGCCAATCTCTGCCTGGCAACCGCCCATGGCAGCAGATATGGTAGCGCCTTTTTTAAAAATGCTTCCTACTTCGGCAGCGGTTAATAAAAAGTTTATTATTTTTTCTTCGCTGTCTCCATCGCAAAACAAAATATAATACTGCAGCACGGCAGGTATTACCCCGGCTGCGCCATTGGTAGGCGCTGTTACTACCCTGCCAAATGAAGCGTTCTCTTCATTTACGGCCAGCGCAAAACAACTTACCCAGTCTAAAATATAATTAAATTTATTACCGCCTTCTTTTATCGTTTGCGCCCAACCGTTATAATCGGTGTATGCTTCATTTTTTAATAATTTTTTATTCAGCGCTTCTGCTCTTCGCTTTACCTGCAGGCCACCGGGCAGGTAACCTCCTGTATGGCATCCACGATACATACATTCTTTCATCACCCGCCAGATATTTAATAATCCTTTTTTTGTTTCTTCGTAAGGCCGCCAGGCCAATTCATTTTCCATTACCACTTCATGAATACTCATGCCCGTTTTGCGGCACCAGTGCAGCAACTCATTTGCTGTATTAATGGGAAAAGGCAGTTCTACTTTTTCATTGCCGGATGCTGTGTGTCCTTCCTGCTGTACAAAACCACCGCCAATAGAATAGTAGGTTTCTGCAATAGTTTCCCCGTTTTTTAATTCAACTAAAAAAGTTAATGCATTGGGATGAAAAGGGAGCGATTCGCTGTACAAAAATTCTATATCATCGGTAGCTGTAAAATCAATTTCATGCTTACCTGCCAGCAATATTTTACTCATTGCTTTTATATCGCTTATTTTGGCACTGATGTCTTTTACATCAAAAGTTACCGGGTCATCGCCACTCAGCCCTAACTGCACGGCTATATCTGTGCCATGGCCAATGCCGGTTTTGGCAAGAGAACCGTACAGCAAAACTTCGAGGCGAATTACCTCAT
>JANLQE010000009.1:0-2286 GCA_031367625.1 Bacteroidota bacterium | reverse complement strand
ATTTATTAATGGCATATTTGAAACAATATCTCCGTCAATAACCGGTAAATACAGACTTACACCACCCGAAGGATCGGGAAAATCTTTCGTTTCAAGTTTAACCATTTTAGGAGTTACTTTAAGTTGCGATGCAAGAAGTTCCTCAGGTGTAAATTTCATGTAAGCGTCTCTTGTATTTTTTATTTTAAGCGTCTTTGCATACTGCTTAGCAATACGGTCTGCCTGTTCGCCACTTAATACTGACTGCCCCGATCCGCTTTGCATAATAGCCCTCTTAAATAACCCTTTGGCAGCAGGGCTTGTAAGTAATACGCCAACACTTATTGCTCCGGCCGATTCACCGAAAATGGTAACATTACCTGGGTCGCCCCCAAAGGCGGCGACGTTATTCTTCACCCAATTCAGTGCTGCTATCTGGTCACGGATACCAATATTTGTAGGTACTCCATCTATTTTTAAAAACCCTTCAATGCCCAGGCGATAATTAAATGAAACCATCACTACTCCCTTTTTTGCAAAGTTAGTTCCATCATACAGCGGCACATCGCTTGCACCCACAACAAACCCCCCGCCATAAATATATACCATTACCGGTAAGCGGTTACCATTTACATCTGGTGTCCACACGTTAGCAGTGAGGAAATCATCTCCTTTTACCCAGCCATTACCAAGAGTGGGCTTATCATCAATATCACCTGCTTTGGGGCTGGGGTTTGGTGGAGTAGGCCCTGATTTAATTGCATCACGGATGTCATTCCATGGTATTGGTTTTACAGGAGCCGCAAACCGAAGATTGCCAACCGGTGGTGCTGCATAAGGGATGTTTTTAAAAATGGCAATGCCTTTACTAAGCATACCCTGCACTTTACCGGCCTCCGTTTTTACAACAACATTATCTGCTGAACTACTTTGTGCGTTTGCTGAGTAAGAAGCAAACCCCGTAAATACTGCAATAAAAAGTAAACTGTTTTTTGTCATAATTGATAAGTTTTAATTACCTGCTTATTAGCGGATGGTGAATTATTATTTTTGTTACTTTCAGCTTATGTTTCTTTGGCATTGAAATGTACGCTAATGGCAGTTACTACCGAACACCAAATAAAATTTCTTTATTTCTTTGCCATATAGCCCTGTCTATTAATTCTGTCGATTTTTTTCGGAAACTAAAACTGCTTAAGTTGAGGCCAATACCGGCAATGTTTAATGCTATGGCCGCTCCTTTGTTATCTTTTTTAACGATGGCACCTGTAATTAGTGCCGCTACAGCAGTAACCGTAAAAACCCTGCCGAGCATTAAATTTCCTTTCGATTTTTTGTAAAGGTCTTTTGTTATACCGGAATTAAACTCAGGTTTTAAATCCCCGAATTTCAGTTGCTTACTTCCTTTTACATAAAATTTTCCAAACGAGTGGATGGTTTCATTGTTGTACACCCTCATCAACGAATCTCTTGTTTGTGCATAGCCATTGGATGTAATGCAGCATGTAAGCAGTAAAAAAACTGTAACAGGTAATACTGATTTTAGTAGATACTTGTTCATATTGATTTTTTAAATTATTAAAAATTGGTTGCTTATAAACTGAGGGTTATATTTTTCAATACTCGCCGCATTCAACTTTTTTGAGTGACAGCGCTTTTCCAAAACTCACTCCCTTTATATCTTTGAATACCATTTTTCCTTCTTTCTCTTCCATATTTCCATAGCCTTCCGTTGCCATATTGTCTTTTATGAGAAACGCCACCTGCCTTACAGATGATTTACCTTCAGACATAAAGGTGTAATCAGCAATCAACGTATCACCTTTCATTATTCCATCAAAATTTCCGCTGTTGCTGTCTTTTTCATAAAACTTGTACGATAACTTTCCGGTAACTACATTGGGGAATACTTCCACTTTTAATTTAACTGTGTCTTTACCTATTGTAGAAAAATAGCAGGAAGATGCCGGTATCATTATTTTGTTTTCAACCGGTTTTGATGTATCCTCCGCTGTGGTTGTTTCGGTAGATTTTTTTGGCTCATTATTGCAGGATGTTATTATGATAGCTGCAATGAATAGAAATAAGAATGAATGTTTCATAATTATAATTGTTGTTAGTTGATTATTGGTTTTCAATGTAAAAAATTCTTAAAATCTAAATCATTTTTTAGTTGCATCCATTTACCCTCCTCGTTTATCTTTAGAAATACTCCCAGGTTTATTAACGGGTAATGCAGGCTTTTGCACCGCAGGCTGTATTGGTTTAGTTACAGGTCTTTGTACTACAGGCCTAATAGCTGGTTGC
>JANLQE010000390.1:0-3391 GCA_031367625.1 Bacteroidota bacterium | reverse complement strand
TAGTGAAACACCAATAAAACAAAACAACCAGGGCTGCTCCATTGAGCGGCCCTTTTTTTACGCTTTAATTTTATTAAGGAGCCTTGTACCAATTTTTTATTTATGATTGCCAACTTTCACAAAATTTCTCTAGCAAATAACACGCTGCAAAAGGTTGGTATCCTTTTAATATAAAAGAGATTTCTTAAAATTCAATACGCTAACCCAATAAAAAAGCCGCTTCAATATTTAATATTAAAGCGGCTTTTTTTATTCTTAGAAATAAATAATTATCAGATTCTTTTTGTGAATTAATAATTCATGGCATAAACGTAATAACCGGTTTTAACCGAAAAGAAATCATAATTGATCCAGCTAAAGCCGGCATCACCCCAGGTGGTACCCCATGAACTCATTACTTTATAAGCCTGCTTTGCATCATCATATCCACAAATAATCATACAATGTGGCAATGCACCCGATCCGGAATAAGAGGACCAAATGAATCCCGGTCCTGCATTGGTAAAGCTATTATCCATCACTGCAGAAAAAATTACAGGATGCTTCTGATAGATCATTGTTTTAATGGCAGTCTGATCGGTGTTAAGCATTTTGGAATAAGAACCTATTTTAAAGTTAGCAGCTTCCGTGTTTTGGGCAGCAGTAGGCATTGTAGCACAATCTCCATCAACATAAGGCATGGTTTGATTGGTACAAACACCTATAGTTTTCATTAAATCAAGTGTTAATGTTATTGAAGTTCCAGCATTACAGTCAGCAGTAATTTTGGTTTGGTTATACACGTATTTAACACTAAATATATTGGTTGAATTACTGTAGCTGCTGGCAGCTGTTCTGTAATATTGCTCAATAGACCTTGCTGCATAAACGCTGGCAAATGGAGTACAGGTCAGTTCCTGATAGCCCTGATCGGCTATCGGTGGAGTTACTAAAAAAGCACTTGCAGGTAAGGTAACGGGCGGCGGAGGTACAATAATGGCATTTTTGGAAACGGTGATTGTATAGGAACTTGCGTTTCCCTTAGCATCTTTTGCAGTAGCCATTAAAGAATGTGTTCCGTCGGCAACTGTTGATGCATCCCATGTAAAATTATAAGGCGCTGCAGTGAGCGTAGCCTTTACTGTTCCCTCTACACTAAAGCTTACAGAACTAACCCCAACATTATCTGTAGCGGTTACGGCTACAGAAACAGTACCGGAAACGGTAGCTCCATTTGCCGGGGATGTAATGGTAACCGCCGGAGGGGTAGCATCGGTTGTGGCACCACCACCTGCAACCGGTTTTCCTTTGGCGTTTGCTGATATGTCAGCAACCCTAAAACCGGAGGAACTTCCTGGTGTGCCCGAAGACATAATCATAGGCACGAGGCTTACAAGGTTTGGATCGTCTGGTACCAGGCCGCCAAGGCGGGCGGTGGTAATTTGATTGGTTTGAATTTCCGGGGACACACTGGATATCTCTTTTTGACATCCGGCCCACAACAGGCTGGTAGCAAGCAATACAGCTATGCTAAGATTGTTTTTTAAATGCTTCATTTTTGGTTTTTTAGATATGATTTTAAAAACTACGATGCTATACTTTATCCTTTCGGTATATTATTTTGCTGTAACATTATTCATCAAAAAATGAATGTGGCACATACAAAAAGAACTTTAATGCCTGCTTAAACGGGGTGGCCATTTTTAGCTGGTTCTTAAATTCTTTGCGTTGACATTAGGCTTATAGTTTGGGCTGATAGTCATTGGTTCTTCTGTGGGGCCGGATATTAAGCTGCTATATTTTCCTTTTTAAAAACTACATTCCACTATTGAAAAAATTATAAATCAAAAGGCAACCTGATTTTTTATGGTAAGGGGTTAGCAATAACTATGCCCTTAATCTGGTTTAATATTTCAAAAAAATAGCACGTTTTATAAACTACTTCTTAATCAGCTATTTATAATTCTAATAAAATTTGGTAGTTAATAATTAAAAAAAAGTTTTTTTTTAATTGATTTTTTAAGCTTTAGAGGGGTAAAGCTTTTTCATATTTTAGGTGTTAGGTGTAAGGATTATCTACTTCAACGCACAAGGGTATTTAATATTTTGTTTTTAAAAAATAAATTTTATGTTTTAATAGCTGCTTCTCAAAAACACTCTATCAATGCTTTTCAGCAGGTATTGGTAAGAAATTTATATGCTCCATATAGGTTTTATTAGAATAAAGTGACCACTTAATACAATTTTCTACAGTAAAATCTGTTTTCATAGTGAAAATCCAATTTTAGCCAAGAACCCTACTTCTTGGCTGGTCTTATTAATTAATTTCTATGAAGAGAATCTACCTAACAAAAAAGGCACTTTCGCTTTTTATAATTATCCTGTTTTTAATAAATACAGCATTTGCACAAATTGCCCAACGTGGAACTTCCACAGTTGCAAATACTACAGGTATTTCATTAGTTATACCAAAACCTGCCGGTATTGCAACAGGTGATGTTATGCTGGTGAATATTGCCCAACAAGGTACAGGTGCTTTATCAAATCCTACCTCTGCAGGTTGGACGTTGATAGCTGGAGCAAACCTCAATGGTGGTACGAATCGCTGGGGTACTGTTTTATATAAAGTTGCCACAGCTACAGATGCTGCAGCGGCAACTACCAATTACACGTTTGCATTGGATGCCCAGGCAAATGGCTCTGTTGGATCGATAGTGGCTTTTTCTGGTGTTGATGTTTCAGGAGCTACACCTTTTGATGTTGCGCCTGGTTCAATATCGGTGCAGGGCAGTCAAACAACAGTTTCTGCAACGGCAATAACTACAGTTTCAGCTAATGCAGCTGTTATCATGTTTGGACAAGCTGCTGCTTCTTCCCCAACATGGTCTTCATGGTCTACAACATCACCAGGAACTTTAACTGAATTATTCGATAATCAAAGTACTGGTAACTCTACAATTGGTGCTGCATGGGCAATAAAAGCAGTTGCAGGAAGCACAGGTAATGGATCAGCAACCCTAAGTGCAAGCGAAAGAAATGGAGGTATTTTAATAGCATTGAAACCCGTACAACCTGCTCCTACTATCACAAGTTTTACCCCTTCAAGTGGGTGTGCAAATACAACACCTGTAGTTATTACAGGCACCAATTTTACGGGGGCAACAGCAGTAACATTTGGTGGAACAGCTGCAGCTTCTTTTACCGTTAATTCTGGTACACAAATAACAGCCACACCAGCAACGGGAACAACAGGAACAATAAATGTAACTACTCCCGGCGGTTCGGTAACCAGCGATTATAGTTTTTCTATCAATCCTTTGCCAACAACAGTATCTGTCAGTGGTGCAGGTTCTTTTTGTAATAATGTAACAATAACAGCGGCTAATGGTTCAAGCGGAACAATCTATTTCCA
>JANLQE010000377.1:0-1555 GCA_031367625.1 Bacteroidota bacterium | reverse complement strand
GTAGTAGGTACTGCTGGTTCAGGTACTGGTGCAGGCGGTTTTTTTACCGGTGGCACTACAGCCCTGCGTACTTTGGGTGGTGTACAGCTTACTGGTATTGGGGAAGCCAATGGCAAAGTGCTGACAAGTGATGCAAGTGGTAATGCGAGTTGGCAGGCTACTCCAGCAAAGGTAGCCTTTAAGGCAAGCGGCTTGAGTAGTGCTGTTTCTGTTCCATTCTTTACATATGTTCCAATATCACAATGGAACAGTGTTGATTACGAAATAGGAAGCGTTGGTAATTATAATGGAGGAACCGGTGAGTATACTGCCCCGGTTACCGGAACTTACCATGTAGATGCAGAAATTGTATTTAACCAGCCTGGTGCTTCAGGTAGTGGCTATGCAGGAATAAGTATTTTTGTAAATGGTTTCGCTGTGAATGATGGTCTTAATACGATGCTCTCTTTATCCCTTTTTAACGGTATTCGTGTATCAGGAGATATTAGTGTAAATGCATCAGATAAAGTTCAAATTCAAGTTTTTCACAGAACTTCCGGAACTGTTTCTACTTTTAGTGCTCCAAATACGATAAATCAATTTTCAATTCATTTGATTAAGTAATAAAATAAATCTTTAGATATGAAAAAATTATTAATAACCATATTAACCGTGGTAACAGCTGTTTCGGCAAATGCACAGCAAGAGAGCAGTTCTGTTACACCCACAAAAAAAATGAGTGTTTCGGAAGCTAACACTCTGAATGGAAATAAACAACCGACATACCAGGGAGGTAAATCTTACTCACAATGGGTTTCGGAAGAAAAGGCTAAACAAGAAGGTGTAAATATGAAAGCAGTGATTCCTCAGGTGCCTGAACAGTTTAAATCTGTGGCTGCATCATGGACTGGCAAACCTGATGCTGTCAAGCAACCACAAACTGTTGTTCCGCAGCAAGAAGAATATATAAACAAGGTTAACCCTACAGCATCTAAAGTGCAAGACCCACTTATTGTTGTAGCAAAACAGGAAGAAACAAAAACTATCGCATCAGTTTTACCGGCTGCTTTAAAAGGCACATCAATGGATCCCGATGCCAAGCCTGTTATGAAAGCAATTGAAAACTCAAATCCTGCAACAGTTCCCCAACAGAATTCTGGCAATACTGCTGTACCTGCTGAGACTAAAACAACTGCTCAAAAAACTGAGAATACTTCCGCTGATCCAAAAATGATTGTACCGGAAGAGAAACCAATAAAAATCCAACCTGCAAAAATTGACCCTCCTAAAACAGAGGCAGCTCAATTACCTGCAAACAATGAAGTTAAAGTGGCAACACCAACTAAAAAGGATTGATCCTTTTTTATTAGCACAGTCAAAAAACCAAATAGTAAAAAAAGAAGGTCACCTTAGTGACCTTCTTTTTTTTAGCTTGTTAGGCTGCTTGCTAACGTTATTAAAAATAATATTTGGAAGATTATATCTTATTCTTAATTTAGTAGCCGGTTCTATTTTGAAACCCATCAGGTTATCCTTCTCGTTAGTAGCAGCCACTATCCTTACAACAGCCTTTAAG
>JANLQE010000372.1:0-56318 GCA_031367625.1 Bacteroidota bacterium | reverse complement strand
AAATAAAAAAAGTCTTGTACATCTGCTGCACAAGACTTCTTTATAATGCGTAGCTACTTATTTTTTAGGGCTATCTTTCGCCGGTGTTGTTACCGGTGTTGTGGTAATAGGTGTGCTGTTTTCAATAGCCGGTTGCGGATTTTTAAACTGCTGCTCCAGCCCCATTAACCCTTTTAGTAAATTTTGATTTCTTTCCTCTTCATAACTCAACAATTCTCTTTTTGAATCATCAAGGCTTTGATAATAAGCCACCTGCTGCTCCATATCTTTTTTAAGGTTTTTGGATACTTTATCTGCAAGTGCAGTATCGCCGGCTTTGTATGCTGCATATAAAAACTGTAAAGAAATCTGGTTTTGCTGTTGGTTACGGCTCACCATGCCATAAGAAAAATTTCCGTCCAGCATCATATCATCACAGCGGTGTAATAGCTTTTTCGCTTCCTCTTTTCTGCCTGCATCTGCCAGGTTAGATGCAGACTGAGCATAAGCAAGGCGGATGGTGTTTAAGTGCCTCCGGTTTTCTTCATCAAAATACACACCTGGTTTATCAGCATTTCCAAAAACAAATTTTTTCATCATTTTGTCCATTACCCAATCCTTATTTACCTCACCGTTTTTAACCGGTACCAGCCTGTACGAAAGGCCATCCTGGCGAAGATAATCCTGGAAACCTAATTCACCATAAGGAGATGTAAAGTAAATAGGGCGTTTCCATTTGTTAGCTGCAATGATGTTTAAAATAGCGGCATCGTTTTTATATAAAACGGTTTTAGGTATTTCAAATTGCATGGCACTTACTACACTGTCGTTTGCATTTACGGTCCCATTTTGTTTTACCAGATTAATATCTACCGGCACGCTTACTTTTTTAGAAGGAAATACATTTACAGTTCCTCCATCTCTCGTCTGTTCTACTTTATCCGGCGCATCACTGCCAGCATAATCTTTCATCATACTGTACAAATCCATGTATTTAGCAGCATCTATACCGGGCATGGGCGCATTGTAAACCACATCCCTGTTAGCGCCTTCAATCTGCGTGGCACTCCATATTGGATCTATCGGATCGCTTTGATTTACCTTATACCTCAATTGATTTATATACCAATCGGTACCCAGCAAACTGCTGTTGATAACCCGTATATCTTTTCTGATGCCCTGCACTTCCTGTGCATACCACAAAGGGTAAGTATCATTATCGCCAAACGTAATAAGTATAGCATTGGGCGCACAGCTTTCAAGATAATCGGTGGCCAGATCTCTTGCCAATACTTTGTGGCTCCTGTCATGATCGTCCCACTCCTGGCTGGCCATAATTACCGGCACCAGTAATAAACAAATGCCACCTGCTACATAACTGGATGTCCGCAGATTTTTTATGTATGGCAACAATAAATCTTTTACATATAAAACACCAAGGCCTATCCAGATAGCAAAAGCATAAAAAGAACCTACAAAAGCATAATCTCTTTCTCTTGGCTGATTGCCGGCCATATTTAAATAAAAAGAAATGGCGAGACCCGTTAAAAGAAATAATAATCCTACAACGAGTGCATCTCTGTTATCTTTTTTTACCTGGTAAAATAAACCAAGCAAACCTAAAATAAACGGAAATGCGAATAGACTGTTATTGGCTTTATTATTTTTAAGGCTGTCGGGTAAATTGTTTTGATTTCCCAGGCGGAGATTGTCAAAAAAACCGATGCCCGTTTTCCAGTTGCCATCTCTCACATTTCCCATCTGCACACCCTGAATATCGTTTTGCTTACCGGCAAAATTCCACATAAAATATCGCCAGTACATCCAGTTTACCTGGTAACTCATAAAGAAGCCAATGTTTTCTGCCATGGTAGGGGGCCTTTCCCAGGTGCCATCTTTATTTTTTCCTATACCTGCCCAGCCTGCATAATAATCTGCATGCCCCTGCTCATTGCTTTGGTCCCACATGCGTGGAAAAAAATGGATGTCTTCCGGTGCATAAATATAAGTAGCCTTGCGGCCCGCTTTTTCATATTTGCCGTTTGCTTTAATATACGTTTCCGTAATTTTTGAATCCTGTATCTGGGCCGTAAAATCCTGCCCAAAAAGTATTGGCCAATCGCCATACTGATCACGGGAAACATAGCTCTTCAGGTTTACCGGGTTATCTACCTCATTCATATCAATAGATACGTTGGCATTGCTTCTTACCAGCGTGGTAAAATAAGAACCAAAGCAACCTAATGTTATAAAAAGAAAACACCATAACCCTAATTTTAAAAGGTTCCAGTTTTTCTTATCAGCATAATATAATCCCAGGAAAATAAGGGCTACTAAAAGAATAAAAAAGAAGCCGAAACCCGTAAAGAAAGGAAGCCCCAGGCTGTTTACAAAAAATATATCAAACCCACCGGCGGCACTAACTGACCACTGGATTAATGCTTTTTGAACTAACCCTGTGATTACGCAACTGATTACAAAAGCAAAAAATGTTTTCCATGGAGTAACGGTATATCTTTTATAAAAATAGATCATCACAATAGCGGGTATGGTAAGCAGGTTTAGTAAATGCACACCGATAGATAAACCCATTAAAAAGAATAACAGGATGATCCACCTGTCGGCTTTGGTAAAATGCCCTTTAATGCCCATTTCCTGTTCTGCTGTAACATTCTGCTCCCATTTAAGCATTGCCCAAAAAAGCAAAGCAGTAAAGAAAGAAGAAAGTGCATATACTTCGCCTTCTACTGCACTGTACCAAAAAGAATCGGAGAAAGCATACGCCAAAGACCCTACCACACCGGCTGCCATAATACCCACCATTTTATCATTGCTGAGTGGTGTACCGTCTTTTTGTACAATTTTACGGGCAAAATGAGTAATGCTCCAGAATAAAAATAATATGGTAAAACCGCTTGCCAGTGCACTCATGGTATTGATGCCGGTAGCTGCATGTTGCGGATCGAAAGGCACCATAAACAACCTGCCAATTAAAACGAAAAATGGTGCCCCTGGTGAGTGAGGAATTTGTAATTTGTATGCACTGGAGGCAAACTCCCCGCAATCCCAAAAACTGCCTGTGGCTTCCATGGTCATAAGATATACCGCACAGGCAATAATACATATTACCCAGCCTGTAATGTTGTTGATGCGTTTAAAGCTCATTATATGTGGTTGTTATTTATATCCCGATAATTATCGGGTGGGCAAATATAGCTATGTTTATTATTGGGTGGCAACCTTATACACTTTTTTAGATTTTTTTTGCAAAGGAAGGATAGATACACGCCTGCCTGGCTGAAGCCATTCAGACAGGGATGACACGGATAAAACGGATTTACACGGATTGTACGCAGATTAGCAGAGTGGGCAGCGTTTTATAATCAATTATTTTTTTCTCCTGCGCTCTCTGCGTGAATTTTTTTTAAGGTAGCCTTACAATGCGTTCTTATCCCTCCAATCAGTTTCATCCGTGAATCTATCCCACCATCTTCGCAGCAATCTTCTGGTTACCCCTCTCTCTTCAGGAGAGGGGCCAGGGGCGAGGTATCCCACCATCTTCGCTGCAATCTTCGGGTTACCCCTCTCTTTTTAGGAGAGGGGCCAGGGGTGAGGTATCTTTGCAGCAATGAAAAAAGCATTTATACAATTGCATATTGCGGTTTTTCTGGCAGGCTTTACAGCTATCCTGGGTAAGCTGATAGAATTAAATGAAGGCTTGCTGGTTTGGTATCGTTTATTCCTTACCGTAATTATTTTAGGCACCATCATGCTCTATAAAAAACAGTTGCTGGCTATACCTGCCAAAGACATGCTTAAAATTGCCGGGGTAGGGCTGGTAATTACCATTCACTGGGTAACTTTTTATGGTAGTGTAAAATATGCAAACGTGTCGGTGGCCCTGGTTTGTTTTTCTGCTACGGGTTTTTTTACTGCTGTTTTTGAACCCGCTATTTTAAGAAAGAAAATTGTACCGGCAGAATTATTATTGGGCATACTGGCTATTTCCGGTATCTACATCATTTTCGATTTTCATCCTCAATATAAAGTGGGTATCATATTCGGACTAATATCTGCCATGGGCAGTGCTTTGTTTCCAGTATTTAATAAGCAGTTACTGCTCAGGTTTTCTCCAAAAATTTTAACGCTTTACGAGTTGGGCAGCGGGTTAGTGCTGCTCACATTTTTAGTGCCCTTTTATCTTATGCAGTTTCCGGCTGCTTATTATTTACCCACTATACACGATTGGGGCTGGTTGCTCATATTAGCTGCATTGTGTACGGTAGTAAGTTTCGACCTGCAGTTGAATGCCCTAAAAAAAATCTCTGCCTTTACTGCAAATCTTACTTATAATTTAGAACCGGTGTACGGCATTATACTGGCCTTTATTTTTTTTAATGAAAACAAAATGCTGCACAACGGATTTTACATTGGCCTTGCATTAATAGTGCTGGCAATTTTGCTGCAAATGATTAGAGTATTGCGGCAGGTAAAAAAAGTTATCCCTCAATAAAATATAATTTGAGTTTTTAAATTTACTAAATCTGCGTTTTACCCTAAGGGTTGTAAACCTTCTCTGCATTGCGGTTAACCAATGCTTAACCGGGGCTGATTAAACTTTCTTTCTCTAAAAAAATCTATTTATAAATAAACTTAAAATAAAAAATTATGAAAAAAACAATTATCATCGCTGCATCTATGCTGCTTACTTTAGGCGCATTTGCACAAACAACAACCCCTGCTGTATCTGATAAAAAAACAGACATGAAAGACATGCGTAAAGATATGCGTGATGTAAGAAAGGATGAAAAACAACGCCGGGCAGATATAAAAGCAGGCAATAAACAAGGTGCAAAAGATTTGACGAAGGATATAAAAGCCGATAAAAAAGATATCCATAGCGATGCTAAAGATTTAAGACATGACGGTGTAAAACATCCTGAAAAAAGAGCTGAACGCCAAATAAACCGCCAACATAGAAGAAGAGGTTAACCTCACCCCCGGCCCTCTCCTAAAAAGGAGAGGGGGTTACGTGGAAGATTGAAGCAGAAATTGGTTATAATAAAATAATACGTTTTTGATGATTAATTATAAGTTGAAAGGAATTTTCCGTCTCCCTTTCAACTTTTTTTATTCCTTTAACCCCGGTACTTCTCTTAAAAAAAGCAGTAGTTTAATTTCTAAAACAAATGATATTCATTTACCATAATGTTCATGAGCCTGATTTTTAATTTACCACCCACAAAAAAAATGAATATTTAAATATTCTTAACAATTAATTAGTTATCATTAGGGGTCTAAAACTGGCTCCAATGAAAAGTATTTTCCGTACATCAATTTCTGTATTCATTATTATGTGTTTGTATTTTAAGTGCTCATCACAAACAATCACCGACTCAAAAATAAAATTGTTTGTGGACTGCAGCAATTCGTATTGTGATATAAATTATGTAAAAACACAAATCAGCTATGTAGATTATGTTCTCGATAACCAGGCCGCTGATGTACATCTTTTGATAACCCAACAAAATAATGGGGGAGGCGGAAGCCAGTACCAATTAATATTTTATGGGCAAAACCGTTTTCATCAAACAGATACGCTGCACTTTGATACAAAGCGCAACAATACCGAGTTTGAAAACAGAGATTTGCTTGTGAGGTATATTCAGCTTGGGCTGGTGCCTTTTATAAGCAAAACAAAATTTATAGATCGCATAAATATCACCGTTAAAGAAGAAGGTACAACCGACTCTGCTGCTAAAGAACAATCTACAAAAGACCCCTGGAATTACTGGGTATACAGGGTTGGTGTAAATGGAAATATAAATGCAGATGCTAATTATAAAGGATCAAACTATAATGCCAATATTTCTGCCAGCCGGGTTACGGATAAGTCAAAGATCAGCTTCTCCCTTGAAGCTGGGAGGAGAAGGAATTCATTTGAATTTTCTGATGTATCCGGCACTTCAAAAATAACAGTGAAGAATGAAAATTATGATTTTAGCCACCAGTTGGTAAAAAGTATTTCAGGGCATTGGTCAGTGGGTTATGATCTTGGTTTATCCAAAAGCACATTTTCAAATTATAAGGCCAGGGCATTTATCCGGCCTGCCATAGAGTACAATATTTTTCCTTACAAGGATGTAAATAATAAATTTTTTACTTTAAGGTATGGAGTAGATGTTACCAGCAACAGGTATTTTGATACAACACTTTATTTTAAAACGCAGGAAACCCTTCCGGGGCAGCAGTTGGATATATCTTTAACCTACAATCAAAAATGGGGAACTGTAAATCTTTCATCCAGTTACCATGCCTATTTAAATAAAATGAAGTATTATAATGTAGGTGTTGGAGGTGGTGTAAATGTGAGAATAAGCGGAGGGTTATCTTTCAATGTTTATTTATTTGGAAATATTCTGAGAGATCAGATTTATTTGCCCAAAGGTCAAACTTCGGCACAGGATATTTTAACCCGGCAAAGGCAACTGGCAACAAACTTTTCTTTCTTTAGTTTCTTTGGAATTAGTTACCGGTTTGGTTCAAAACTAAACAACTTTATAAACCCAAGATTTAACAGTGGTAATGGAAATTTTTATTTCTCTAATTAATTTTTTATGATGTAATTGTTTGGGAAGATAATAGTATATGTAGTAACCGCTTGTTTTATTATTTAGCAGAGTGATCTTAAATGAGAAAGTTTTACTTTTTGATGAAGCCGAATTGAAAAAATAATACCCGCTAACTTATTCATACATAAAATCTCAAAAAGTAAAATGAGAAGAAAAGGCCCAATATCAGCAATGGTATTCCTTTAGTGTACCCAAAAGTTTACGGCTACATTCAAAAGCTGATATAATTATTCTTTTGCTTGAAGGTAAAGGGCTTTTTACTGAATTGCCTTACAATAAAGTTCAGCATACTTTAATGGCTGGTGGCGGATTTTCAATATCAATAATTAATGAAAATATAAATAAGCATTTTTTATTGGGAATCTTAAATTCCAATTTACTTTTTTGGGTACTTAAAAATATCAGCAACGTTTTCAGAGGTGGTTGGATTAATTTACAAAATAATATTTCTCACAATTACCCATCAAAAAAATTGACTTCACCAATAAACCCGAAAAATCGCTCCACGATGAAATTGTTCAGTTGGTAACAACCATGCTGCAATTGCAGCAGCAAAAACAAACCAGCACTTTACCCAACCAGGTGCAGCAATTAGCACAACGCATTGCATATACCGATGATAAAATAAATGAAAAAGTTTATGAGTTGTATGGGTTAAGTGCTGAGAAAGTGAAGCTGATAGAAAACAAGTAAAAAAACAAATATGAAAATTAATAAACCGGAAATTGAAGAATGGTTGCGCCGCATAAATGCAGAGGAGCCGCTTTATACAGTCGGTATGAATTTAATATTCGATCCATACAATTATGGCGATACCATTATGGATTTTGTAGAATACGCAAAAGAAAATAATTGGATAAATCCAGACTACGATAGTATATCCCGTGCATGGAAAAAGGCTAAGGACAAAATAGTTTTTATCAGCCAGCTTAACCAGGAAGATATTTTTCGCATAATAGCCTGGCATATCCGTGGAGACAGATTTTGTTCAGGGTTATTGGCAAGTGCATTTAATGATGGTTATATTCAAACTGCACTGAAAAGGCTGCTGGAAATTTGATGTATATTGCTGCTACGCAGCTATGTTTTGAGGGGGGCTTTTGTATTTTCTATTAATATTTCAGCCACATGGACTTTATTTGTTATCAATTAATTAATCCGCCAAGGGTTAACCCAGTAAGTTTTTAACTTCCTTATCTTATCAACAATACAGTACCCTGCCGCAGAAATGTTTCTCCCGTGGTATTACATACCAGCTCTGCAAAATATACATAACTGCCATTGGTGGCCGGTAAACCTTTGTACTTACCATCCCATCCGCCAGAAATATCATTCACATTTACATTATTCCGCTCAAACACTTTGGTTCCCCAGCGGTCATAAATAATAAAATGTTTCAGCAGAGAAGCGCCATTGCCCATAACATAAAACACATCGTTCTTTGCATCATTATTTGGGGTAAACGCATTTGGGATTAATATCTGGCCGCCAGTACAGAGGATTTTTATGGTTATGGTATCTGATGCCATACAGTTATTGGCATTTAAAGCATTTACGATATAGCTCACCGTTCTTGTGGCAGTGCTGATAGGAGACGGGCATTGGGTGCAACTTAAAAAATCGGGTGGCTGCCAGGTCCATTTTATAATATCATTGCTTCCGGTGGTTTTTAATTGTACTGGGTTACCGGGCATCGATTCTATATCTGGCCCTGCATTAATTAAAGGCCTGCTGTTTACAACAACATTAATTTCAGCGGTGTCAGTAAAACAAGCTTTATCATCATACCCTACCACAGTATATAAGCTTGTAAAGGCTGGCGTGGCCGTTACAGAACCACTGAGGGTATTACTTAATCCCTGTGTGTTATTTATCCACTTGTACAAAGAAGCGCCCTGGGCCGATAACAGTACCTTGTCTCCTGCACAAATAGTATAATTTAGTTTCGCCGTTATTTTAAATGGCTGCGCTACTTTTACCTCTGCTGAATCAAGAAGCGAACATCCAAAACCGTTAGTTACTTTAACGAGATAATTGGTAGTAGCTGATGGGGCTGCAATTGGTGAAGCAGTTTGCGGATTACTTAATCCTGTTGCCGGTGTCCATTGATAAATTGTACCCCCGGATGCATTCAGTTGAACAGATTTACCCAAACAAATAAGCGTTTCTTTTGGCGATAATTGTATAACAGGATTGGGCCGGACAGTTAACTGGTGAATAGCTGTATCATAACACCCCTGGTTGTTTATTATTAAAGTAATATTGTAATTACCGGGGTTTGTATAAAGCTGTGGCGAAGCATTTTGTGTATTAATGGTTTGCCCATTTTTAAAATCCCAGGCCCATTGAACGGCGTTGGCAATAGAAGCCGTTGCAGTAAACTGTGCAGTTTTGCCGGGGCATATTTCTGATGGCCCGGTAATAGTTCCCTTTGATGATTGCTTTACCGTGATGGTTTCTTTTACTTCTTTTACACAGCCTGATTTTGCATTTACTTTTAAAGTAACGGTATAAGTACCTGGGCTGGTATAATTAAAAACAGGATTGATGATGTTGGCAGTATCTGCAGCATTACCCGTACCAAAATTCCATGTATATTTAAGAAAATCTGCAGATTGCGAAGCGCCAATACTATATACATCTGCATTGAAAAATATTTTAGCCTGGTTACATATCTGCGTGGGTATTCCTTTAATACCGATAGACAGGCTATCAATAATTATTTTTTCAGCAGCAGGAATGGCAACAGAACAACCTTCGGTATTGGTTACAATTAATACTGGGGTATAAATGCCGGGGCTTTTGTAAAAATGACTGGCAGCACTATCTTTGGATGCCGATAAAACGCCATCGCCAAAATCCCATAAATAAGTATCAACCCCGGATGCTTTTGTTTTAAAATTTACTTGTTGCGATACACAGGCTTCTGTTGGGTTAAATTGACTCTTCGCCTGCATTTCGTTTACGGTAACCGAATCAGTGTAAGTTCCCTTTAAACCATTATCCCCATACACATACAGCGTAATAATATACTTGCCGGCAAGGGGGTAGGTATGAGAAGGGTAGTTAACATTACCCGCGGTTGTGCCATCACCAAAATTCCAGGTTACGCTCACCGCTCCTGCCGATGTATTGTTGAACCGGGCTATTACCGGGGGACAGGAAGCACCGGTAACAAAAGAAGTATTAAAACTGAAGGCGGAATTAAAATTGCGTACGGTGATAGTTTGTATGGCTTCTGAACTGCAACCCGAAACAATATCGGTAGTAATTAAACGAATGGTATAAGTGCCGGCCCTGGTATAAATGTTTGAAGGGTAATAAACATTACTGCTGTTGCCATCGCCAAAATCCCATTGGTATTGGGTATTGCTGCTGCCGTACGCATTGGTATTATTGTAAAAATATACTGTAGTATTAAGGGGCACATTGGTGCCGGAAGTATTGAAAGCAGCTTTAGGGCCATTTACCTGCACATACTTACTATAGGTAGATGTACTGGATGTACAGCCGCTGGCATCGGTTACTTTTAAAGTTACATAATAGCCACCGGGGTTAGCATATAAATGGCTTACCGCTCCTCCCTGCGCAAATGTCTGCACATTTCCATCGCCGAAATTCCATTGCCAGGATAGTATAGCATTGCCTGCTGTTGAGGTAGAGGTATCTCTGAATAATACCGGCGACTTAAAACAAATCTTATCAGTGGTTACTTCAAAACCCGCCGTTGCTCCGTTAATAGTGAGGGGTATATAATTGCTGGTATCAGCGCATCCCAAATATCCATTCCTAATGATCACCCTTAATTTATCTTTATTTTTTTCAAAATAATTTAACTGCCCACTGTAGGGAATAGGGTTTACAATATTATCATAAGTAGAATTGGTACCCATAAAACGGGTACCGTCTCCATATTCAAACTTATCGAAAAAATAGCTGGCCCAAATACCGGGATAGGGTGTTTTCTCAAGGTTTGAAAGCGTATAATTCAATCCTTCTTCACTGCATAGTGAAGTTTTAACCGCAGTAAGCAAAGGTTTTTGTTTTAGCCATACATAAGCCACTGATGAATCTTTTACGGTGCAACTTCCATTGGTTACGGCAAGTACTATTTTATAAGATCCTGTATTGGTATAAGTATGCGTAATAGATGGCTGAGCGGTTGTATAGGTGGCGGTAATATTATCTCCAAAGTTCCATTGCCAGGCCGTTGCATCTTTTGATCCATCTGTAAAAGTTAATACATCCCTGTTTCCATCACAGGTATTTTGCACCCCATTTATTTTGGCAAATGGAGGAAACACTTCTATATAATCTACCTTGGTCATGGTATCACGGCAGCCATCATTCCAAACAATTAATTGTATTGTATGCTTACCTGCTGTATAAAACTGGTAGCTAAAGCGGTTATAATAACTGTTCCCTGCGTATCTTCCATCAATCACCCAGTAATGATAGTTAATATTTCCTGTGGAAGTACTTTGAAATTCAACTACAGAATTTCCACAAATTTTTGTTCCGGACAAAGAGGTAAAATCTGCCACCGGTTTTTCATAAACATTTACAGAGGTATAAAAATTAGCCGTTCCTGTACATCCATTAACTGTGGTATAATTAAGTCTTATAACGGTACTTCCTTTATTGGTAAATGTATGTGTTGGTGTGGCATCAGTTGAATTGCTTCCATCAGAAAAAATCCAGTCATACTTTACAATTTGTTCAGAAGAATTAGATGCAAAGCTGATGGTAACCGGCCCACAGGAATTTGTACCAAGGTTGCTGGTTGAAGCAGTGTAAAATATATTTACCCAGGGCCGGGTTATCTGGATTGATTTTATAATGCTGTTGCTGCACCCCTCTGCATTTTCCACTTTAAGCCGGGTGTTATAATATCCATCACTGGTATAAGTATAAGAAGGCGCCTGAATGGTGGAACTGATTTTAGAATTGTAATAATCATAACTGAAATCCCATTCCCATTTTACTGCTGTAGCAGAAGTATCTTTAAATTTTACCAGTACAGGGGCACCGCAAACAGATGTTATTTCATTAATAAATCCGTTAAGAGCAGGGTAAGGTTTTATTCTTATATTTTTTGATACAGAATCAATGCAGGTTCCAAATGTATTGATAAGTTTAACGGTATAATTACCCGGCTGGTTATAAGAATAATTAAACGGATAGGAGTAGTAGTTCAAATTGCCATCGCCCATATTCCAAACCGTTTGAGAAGGATTGGGAGTACTTTGATTGGTGATTAACAGGGAATTATTCTGGCAGATATCTGGCGGCAGATTAAAATCCGATTTAAAATCTGCCACATTAATATAATTATTTTGCACAATGCTGTTGATGCAGCCCTCGGAACTTGTTACCGTAAGTTTGATGGTATAATATCCTTTTTTATTAAAAACATATTTAGGATTAATTACTGTGGAGCTGTTACCATCACCAAAATCCCAGAGATAACTGAGTGTGCCAGGCCCTTTGCTGGTATTAGTAAAACGTACGGTATCGCTGATGCGGCAAAGAATGGCTTTATCAACACTAAAAGCCGGAATAAGTGGTTCCAGCACTTCAATGATGTCATTTTTAGTAATGGTATTATAGCAGCCATACTGATTTACCGCCGTTAAAGTAACAGTAGCTTTTTGTGGTATCAGATATACGTGGCTGATGGTTGGGCCAAAGCTCTGCTGGGTACTGCCATCGCCAAAATCCCAATAATAATTGGTAAGGCTTCCATCACCGGCTACAGAGGTACTGCTGAAGTTTATGGTAAGTGGTGAACAGCCTTTTGAAGATGACCAGGTAAAATCGGCTACAGGCTTTTTATATACAGAAATTTCTTTATTCCTAACAGAAGTTTTAGTGCCGTCATTAGCCGTTAAAGTAACCGTGTATTTGCCTTCAGTAAAATAAACGGATGATGCATTTAAGAGAACGGATGTATTGCTGTTGCCAAAATCCCATTTGTAAGTGGTGCCGGAAGATGTTCCGGTTGAAGCATTGCTGAAAGTAATTTTTAAGGGTGTGCAGCCTCCATTGGTACTCATTACAAAATCAGCATTTAGCTGTGCATGAAGCAAACAACAATTAAACAGCAAGATCAGGAAGCATAAAGATTTTGGTACAAATTTCTTCATGGGGCAGTTAGTTAGATAAGCAACATTAAGATATTTTTATTTAATGACTAATATTGAGTATATATCTCAAGGCAAACACATTATATTAAACCCCGGAGGCTTCTGCATTAATTTTGCCCGCCTTGGCTGGTGTCTCCACCATCCAGCGACAAGGAATCACAAATAAATAATCTCCGTTTCCAGTTTTGCAAAAGCCCTGAACATGGCACTCACGCTGCAGTATTTTTGCTGCGATAGGTTTAAGGCTTTTAGCATTTTGGGTTTATCTGCTGCTGCCAGCTTTATTTTGTAAGTAAGCTTTACGTAGTTGTATATTTTAGGATATTCTTCGGCAACTACAGCATTGGTATCAATACTGAAATCGCTGAAAGACACTTTCATTTTATTTAAAATAGATACAATATCCATTCCTGTGCATCCTGCAAGAGAAGCCAGCATAAGTCTTTTAGGGCTTGGGCCTGTATCCTGTCCTCCCTCTTCGCTTGCTGTGTCCATTACCACAGGATGGTTATTAATAACGGCATTAAATGCCATGCCGCTTGTAAATGCGGTAGTTACAAAATGAGTATTCATAAAAAATATTTAAGTGTAATTTGCATGAAAATTAAAAGATAGCCGCTTGCCGGTAGTATTTTTTATAAAATAATTGGATATTAATCGGCATTTATAAAGTAAAAATCATTACTTTTGCCGTCCAAAATTTTAGGACATGGCAAGAGTATGTGAACTTACAGGAAAGAGACCGATTACCGGTAATAAGGTATCTCATTCCAATATAAAAACAAAGCGCAGGTTTTTACCAAATTTACAAACCAAGCGTTATTTTTTAGCAGAAGAAGATAAATGGGTAACCATTAAAGTATCTTCAGAAGCTATCAGAACCATTAATAAAAATGGTTTGTATGCAGTAGTAAAGCAAATGCGTGCTGCAGGCTCTAAAATCTAATCAGCGTTTTTTAAAAATATAATACAATGGCAAAGAAAGGAAACAGGGTGCAGGTAATTCTGGAATGTACAGAGCATAAGACAAGTGGTCAGCCGGGTACAAGCAGGTATATCTCTACCAAAAACAAAAAAAATACTCCCGAGCGTTTGGAGTTAAAAAAGTTTAACCCAATTCTTAAAAAAGTTACTGTTCATAAAGAAATCAAGTAAACAATTTGCTGGTTTGCTGATTACGAATTGCATTAGCAGATTGGCATATAATCACCTTATCAAATTAATACAATGGCAAAAGCAGCTAAAACCGCGATAAAAACTAAAGATCAGAAAGCAGCAGCAGATGCTAAAAACTGGACTAAAGTTATACGTACGCTTCGCAGCCCTAAAACAGGCGCTTATACTTTTAAAGAAGCAATCGTACACAAAGATAAAATTAAAGAGCACTTAGGAAACTAAGATATGCATCTAAACTATTTATAGGCAAGCTTCCCGATTTATCAGGAGGCTTTCTTTATTTTACACTATCTAACTCCTTCTCCTTTGGAGAGGGTTGGGGTGAGGTACAAATTATTTTACCATGGGCATCTTTGATAAATTATTTGGAAAAAAACAGCAGCAGGAAACAATAGACCAGGGACTGCAAAAAACACGGGAAGGCTTTTTGGGCAAAATTACCAAAGCCATTGCCGGCAAAACCACGGTAGATGAAGAAGTGCTGGACAACCTGGAAGATGCCCTGGTGAGTGCTGATGTGGGCATAGAAACCACAGTGAAAATTATAGAAAAGATAGAAAAAAGAGTAGCCAAAGATAAATACCTGAATACTGCCGAACTGAATGGTATTTTAAAACAGGAGATAGAAAATATTTTAGTAGCCGCCCCTCAGGACAGCAGTTATGAAAATTACCAATTACCTAAAGGGCATAAGCCCCATATTATTTTGGTAGTAGGCGTAAATGGTGTTGGCAAAACCACCACCATAGGTAAACTGGCTCACAATTTTTCCCAGGCAGGCAAATCGGTTTTGTTGGGAGCAGCAGATACTTTTCGGGCTGCAGCAGTGGAGCAGCTTACCATCTGGAGCGAAAGAACCAATACGCCAATTGTAAAAAAGGAAATGGGCAGCGATCCTGCTTCTGTTGCTTATGATACCGTAATAAGCGGGGTAGCCCGAAATTCAGATGTGATAATAATTGATACCGCCGGCAGGTTACACAACAAACTGCACCTGATGGATGAGCTGACCAAAATAAAAAGGGTTATACAAAAAGTAATTCCCGAAGCGCCACATGAGGTAATGCTTGTGCTGGATGGGAGTACCGGCCAAAATGCATTGGAGCAGGCAAAACATTTTACTGCAGCAACAGATGTAACCGCAATAACCATAACTAAATTAGATGGAACCGCAAAAGGTGGTGTAGTGCTGGCCATTGCCAGTCAATTTAAAATTCCGGTAAAATTTATAGGCGTTGGAGAAAAGGTAACTGACCTGCTGGTGTTTAATAAACAGCAATTTGTAAATAGTTTGTTTCCTCCTGAATAAAAAAAGAGGAGCCCCTAAGATTAAGGGCTCCGTTTTACCAAAACTAACTGCTTATGAGAAATTCTTATTTTATTATTGTTGTACAAAGCTAATACGGTTTATGAATACTGAGTGTTAATATACTGCCAATAAATCATTAATGCAAGGTTAAAGAAAATCAACTTAGATATTTTATAAGAAGTATTACAGCACCATAGAGAACAGTTATAATAAAAATTCCTTTTGCAGTTTTATCTCTGTGGCCATTAATATAAATAGTAAAGAAAATTGCATTTATCATCAATGAAAAACTTAGCCCCGCAGTCATAATGCCGTGGCCTGGCTGGTAATAAATGAATTGAAATACTTCTTTAAAACTCAGGCTCCCAAATTTGTAAAATTTAAATATAAGCAACCCTGCGAGCGGGCCGGTAATTCCTAAAATGCAGCCAAATACAAAATTGTCTTTTTTAAATATCATTGAAATAATTTACTTTTTTCTAACTGGGTTTTTAAAGTGTAATTGGTAAGGTCAAACTGTACCGGCACCACGCTCACAAAATTGTGCTGCAGCGCCCATACATCGGTATCTTTTGATTTATCAAAATTTTTAAAAGCACCGGTGAGCCAGTAATATTTTTTGCCATGAGGGTCCAGCCGTTCACTAAAATCTTCTTCGTATTTAGCATAGGCCTGTTTGCATATTTTAATGCCTTTTATTTTGCCTGGCGGTAATGCAGGTATGTTTACATTCAATAGCAAATGTTTGTCTAATTTTTTTTGCAATACCTGGGTTACCATCTTTTTTACTACTTCTTTAGATGCAGTAAAATCAGCATCGTAGCCATAGTCTAATAAAGAAAAACCAATGCTGGGAATGCCCTCAATAGAAGCCTCCATAGCAGCCGACATAGTGCCGCTGTAAATAACGTTTATAGAATGATTGGCGCCGTGGTTAATGCCGCTCAGGCAAATATCCGGCTTGCGGTGCAGTATTTTATCTACCGCAAGTTTTACACAATCTACCGGTGTGCCACTTGTTTGCCAGGCTTCAATATCACCAAAAATATTCATTTTGTTCATGCGCAGGGGAGAGCCAATAGTGATGGCATGACCCATACCGCTTTGAGGCCTGTCTGGTGCTACCACTACCACCGTACCCAAATCTTTTACCGCCTCTACAAGGCTTCGTATGCCCTTACTCGTTATATCATCATCGTTTGTAATAAGGATGACAGGCTTTTCTTTCGCTTTCGCCATTATAATTTTTTCTTCTTAAAATTTATTAATTAAACCATCGGAATAATGGTCTTGCTATTTCTGTACGGAATGGCCATGGGATAGAGGCAATGATGATAAGGAAGGCCAGGCCGAAAAATACCAGCATTTTCTTATGTTTGGCAGAATCTGTTACTGCTCTTTTTACTGACGATCTTCCAATATGTACCAGTATCCACGCAAGTATCATCATACCTGAATGTTCTACAGTAAAAAACCGGTCGTATCCATTTTTCATTACCGGCCCCAAACCTGCCTTTATTTTGTCAAACCAGGCATTGCTAAAATAAAGCATCAATCCAATCAGCAATTGTATATCGCAAAAAATCATAAATAACAGTCCGCTCCTGTTATCATCGGCACTGTATATTCTCTTACTCATTACGCCCGTAAGTGCATTCACTACTGCCCATAGCCCAAATAATAAAACCCCCCATCTTAAAACATTATGTAGTACTAATACTGTTTGCATATAAAAATATTTACGGCAAAAATAAGTAGTCCACCGCTTAAATGCTAATAACAGAATATTTCTTATTAATTGTACTTTAAAATTACCCTCAAAATAAAAAATTTTATAAGGCGTCTGCCCGCTTTTATTCCGTTGTTTTCTATATTTCCATATAATTAAATCTGTCACAATCCGTTCAATCAGCTTTATCCGTGAATCTATAAAAATAAATTTGGATAAACTAAACTATTTAGTATATTTGTACTAATCAAATTAGTTATCATGTCAGTAGCCGGATTAAATTTGAAATACCTGCGCAAATTGCGTGGATGGACACAGGAAGAATTTGCAAATAAATTGCGCATCAAACGCTCCCTGGTAGGCGCTTATGAAGAAGAAAGAGCCGACCCAAGATTGGATGTATTGGAAATTGTTGCAGATATTTTTAAACTCAGTTTAGATGAATTGCTGCTTAAAGATCTTAATAACCACTCCGGTAGTTATTTGCAAAAACGCAGGCAGCAAAAAATGATGACGGCCGACAGGAATATCATTCATTTTGTTCCGGTAAAAGCGGCTGCAGGTTACCTGGCAGGCTATGCAGATAATGAGTTTATTGATGAACTGAATACCTTCACATTACCTATGCTGAGCGGTGGCAATTACCGTGCTTTCGAAATAATAGGGGATAGTATGATGCCCACGCCCAGCGGCAGTATTATTGTTGGCGAGAAAATAGAAAATGTAGAGGAAGTGAAAAACAACATTGCCTATATTGTTGTAAGCCGCAATGAAGGTATTGTTTATAAGCGGGTGGTAAAAAGCAACAGAAGTAAAAAAGTTTCTTTAGTGAGCGATAATCCTGCCTATCAACCCTACCAGGTAAATGCAGAAGATATTTTAGAACTTTGGCAGGCCCAGGTAGTAATAGGAAAGATAGCACAGCAGCAACGCTGGGATGTAAATGCCCTGGCAAATCTTGTAAATAATTTACAGGATCAGGTAAGCACACTGAAGAAGAAAATGAATTAAAAATGTAATGGGTATTTTGGAGTTATATTTCTAATAAAATAAATTTCATTTCAAAATCCTGATTTACCAATCCCAATGAAACCCGTAACTTAGTACAGATACAATAATTAAAAACAGATACATCACTTTAAAAAACACAGTTATGATTAAATTACAAATTGTAGGAAACCTTGGCGCAGATTGCATTCAAAAAGAAGTAAACGGTAAAACCGTAATTAATTTCAATGTAGCCCATTCTGAGAAATTTAAAGATGGCCAGGGTAACCTTGTAGAAAAAACTATTTGGGTAAATTGTGCTTACTGGACAGACAAGACAGCCATTGCACAATATCTTACTAAAGGCAAAACGGTTTATGCCGAAGGCTCTCCTGAAGCAGATGGATACACCAATAAAGACGGACAGGTGGCTGCAACTTTACGAATGAGGGTACAAAATATTCAATTACTTGGTGGCAATGCAGATGGCCAAAACCAGGGATCAAACCAGGGTAATGTAACTCATTCCGGCGCTACACCTCCGCCTGCGGTTCGCAATAATCCTGCGCCTGCAAATGTTTCTACCGATGACGATCTGCCTTTTTAAATAAATTATTTTTTATAAATTATTTTAGCTTCCCGTTACAGAGAAGCTTTTTTATTTTAGATATTATTTTTTGTTTATTCCAATACAGCAGCGTTGCCCGGAAGAATTATGTAAAATAAGTAAATCCATTCATCAGTACCGGGGACTATGGCTACACTTATCCGCTTACACAAGCAGCAAAATTACTATCGGCTGTTGGCGATACACGTATTTTTTGAGGAGATAAAACATAATACCAAATTAATTTTCAAATTAGTCTATTGCTTTATGCATAAAAAATCCCGAAGTTTTTATCTTCGGGATTTTAGTATAATAATTATAGGCTTTGTTTAATCTTCTGAATCTACTCTGCTAATCTTTCTGCCAAAAACAATAAGATGAACCGTAGCAAAAATGATGGCGATATAAAGTAAGGTTCTGTCGGTTTCAAATCCCATGGTATATTGGTGCAGCAAACCCGCAATTACCAGCAAAAGGCAAAGACCCAAACCGGTATATCTTGCGACCTTCATACCTTTTCTGTTACTGGTGCCATTGCCTAAGTGGCTATGTTTAGCCCCATACACAAGATAAATATCCATACCAATCAACATCCATACTATTAAGCGTATCCATGTATCCATTGGTAAAAATACCATCATAAATAAGCAAACACCAATGCCCAAAATAGGAACTAAGGGAACTAACGGAGTTTTAAAAGATCGTGGAAGTTCAGGCATTTTTTTGCGCATTACCCATACACCAATACAAACTAAAATAAATGCAAATAATGTTCCTATACTGGTCATTTCGCCAACAACCCTTGCTGGTACAAATGCTGCAAACAAACTTACAAACCCCATAAATAGCAAATTGCTTTTAGCAGGAGTTTGTGTTTTAGGATTTACAGTAGAAAATATTCTTGGTATCAGGCCATCTTTGCTCATACTGAAAAATACACGGCTTTGCCCCATCAGCATCACCAGAATTACGGAAGCATATCCTGCAAGAATTGCAACAATAATGGCACGGTTCAGCCATGGATAATCAGCATGAATAACGCCCGAAGCATCTGCAGTACCCATGTGGTCTATTGCAATGGCAACAGGAGCAATACCATCTTTACCTGCAAAAGTAGTATAGCTTGTAACACCGGTCATTACATGCGCAAAAAGAATATAGAGTACTGTACAAATTGCCAAAGAACCCAAAATACCCCAGGGCATATCTCTTTTAGGATTTTTTGCTTCCTGTGCAGCAGTACTTACAGCATCAAACCCGATATATGCAAAGAATACAATAGCAGCAGCTCTTATAATTCCACTGAATCCAAAGTTGCCAAATGTGCCACTGTTATCAGGAATATAAGGGTGGTAGTTTGCATTATTAATATATTTCCAGCCAAGAAAAATAAACACCAACACTACAGTAATTTTTAATCCTACAATAAATGCGTTTACGTTAGCACTTTCTTTAGTACCCTTAATTAATAATGAACTCATCAACACTATAATGAATACAGCAGGTATATTAATTATGCCACCATCCCACGGCCCCACCGTTAAATTATGTGGAATATTAATACCAAAGCCTTCCAGAAATTTAACCAGATACCTACTCCAGCTAATACCAACCGTTGCTGCACCTACAGCATATTCCAACACAAGATCCCAACCAATAATCCATGCAATAAATTCGCCCATGGTAGCATACGAATAGGTATATGCACTACCTGCCACCGGTATCATAGAGGCAAATTCTGCATAACATAGCCCGGCAAAAAGACAGCCGAAAGCAGCTACAATAAATGATATGGTAATTGCAGGGCCGGCATGATTTGCAGCAGCCATGCCCGTAATAGAAAATAATCCGGCACCAATAATAGCACCAATACCTAATGCAATTAACCCTCCGGCACCAAGGGTTCTTTTCAGCGTATGGGTACCCGTTTCCTGGGCTTCATTCATTAAAGATGCCATTGGTTTTCTTACAAATAAACTCATACAGTAAATTAATTTTAGTTAGAAATTATTTTGGGAAATTAAGCAATAAATTTTTAATAGCGTTAGCGATGTTAGCTTTTTAAGGGGCTATTGTGCATAACAAGCATTAAATACTATATTGCAAATCTAATTTTTATCTATGCATCAGGAGAAATCCAAAAAAAACAGGCTTACCTTATACATCGGTATCGCATTAATAATTGGCATCATAACCGGGTTTATTTTAAACAGTCATTACGTAGGTATAGAAAACGGCCGTATAATGAATGCAGAAGCCCAACAGAAATTATTGCGGGATAGAATGAAAGTTTATGAATCGCCAAAAGATACGGTTGCTTTTCAGGCATTAAATAAATTAAAGGAGGCAGTTACCATAAAAAAAAAATCTGCAGAGCGTTCTATTTTAGATAATGATGCCAATACGGGCGGATTGGATGAGCTGGTTTTTTATACTGACTCACTTAAAAATATAAACAGCCGCATTGCTTTATTGACAGATACCTCCAATGCCGGTTACAAATCTCTTCAAAAAGAAAAACAATTTGTTGATATACAAAAAGCAGAAAACTTTAAAGCACGTGATAAAAAACTTGATTGGTTCACCATGCTTGCAGATATTTTTATACGGCTCATAAAAATGATTGTAGCTCCGCTTGTATTTACAACGCTTGTTGTAGGTGTAGCAAAATTGGGTGACATAAAAGCGGTAGGCCGCATTGGTGGTAAAACCCTGTTGTGGTTTATAAGCGCCTCACTAATGAGCCTGTTACTGGGAATGATATTGGTGAATTTTTTTCAACCGGGCAGTTCTATGCATTTGCCATTACCTGATAATCTTGCAAACGCCGGCATTGATAAAGCAGCACTTACCCTCAAAGACTTTTTTTATCATGTGTTTCCTGCAAGTTTTATAGATGCAATGGCAAAAAACGAAATACTGCAGATAGTAGTTTTCTCTTTATTCTTTGGTGTGGCTGCGGCTGCTTTGGGAGATATTGCCACACCGGTAATAAAAGCGCTGGATGTATTTGCGCATATCATTTTAAAAGTTACGGGTTATGTTATGAACTTTGCGCCGGTTGCAGTATTTGGTGCTATGACGGCAATCATTGCCAAACAAGGCCTGGGGATTTTAAAGACTTATTCAATTTTTATTGGCGAATTTTATTTGGGCCTCGCATTACTTTGGATGGTACTTATATTTGCAGGATTTTTGGTTTTGAAAAACCGGATTTTCACACTCATTAAAAGAATTAAAGATCCCATATTGTTAGCCTTCAGCACTTCCAGCAGCGAAGCAGCATTTCCTAAAACAATGATGGAACTGGAACGTTTTGGATGCAGGGATAAGATCGTGAGTTTTGTACTGCCCCTGGGGTATTCTTTTAACCTGGATGGGAGTATGATGTATATGACTTTTGCATCAATATTTATAGCACAGAGTTATGGGATACATCTTGATATTGCCACACAAATAAGTATGTTACTGGTATTAATGCTTACCAGTAAAGGTATAGCAGGTGTGCCCCGTGCATCACTGGTGGTAATTGCCGGAACATTGGCCACTTTTAATATTCCCGAAGCAGGCATTGCTTTATTGATTGGTATAGATCCCTTATTGGATATGGGCCGCAGTGCCACAAATGTTGTAGGTAACAGCGTGGCCACGGCCGTAGTAAGTAAATGGGAAGGAGAATTGCAAGGAGAAGCAGAGGGATAAATAAATTTTAAAATACATCAATTTAAATACCTAATAAATTTTATGAAGCAATTTGTTTTTCTTCCTGTTTTTTTAATTTGCATGTTAAGTTGCGGAGCGCAGGATTCTATTACAATAAATTTATCCAATCAGTATAAACAAGATGTAGAGCATGCCATCATCAGTATAAATAATATTGATTATGTTTCTAACAAACAAGGCAGCATAACTATCCCGGTTACACTTTCAGATTCATTAACTGTTATTAAAAATGGGTATAGTAACAAAACCATTTCTCTTAAAAGCATTGAGGCAGCAAAGAAGTTAATATTAGATAAAAAATTTAGCTGGACAGATTTATTAACACCAATGTTTTATATTTTGTACGGTGGTATATGGTTATTACTGTTCATCATTTTTGCAGAAACAGGATTATTTATCGGCTTCTTTTTCCCTGGTGATTCTTTATTATTTGTTGCAGGTATCCTTAGCACTCCATTGGTTGATTCTATTTCTTTAAACACCGGCAGCGATTTTTTAAACCTGCTTATCATTGCAGGGTTATGTACCATTGCAGGCATTCTTGGTAATATGCTGGGCTATATTACCGGGCGTAAAGTGGGGCCTGCAATGTTTAACTGGAGAGACCGTTTTCTTTTTAAGAAAAAATATTTATACCAGGCAAAAGATTTTTATGATAAGCATGGCGGAAGTGCAATTATATTTGCCCGCTTTCTTCCTTTTATCAGAACCTTTGCACCCATTGTTGCAGGTATTGTGAATATGGATAAAAAGAAATTCAGCTTTTATAATATCGTTGGTTGTATAGCATGGGTTACTTCCATGCTTTTTATCGGGCATTATTTAAATGCATTCAGTAAAAAACAATTTGGGGTTGATCTGGAAAAACACCTGGAGATAATCGTGATAGGTATCGTATTAATAACAACAGCGCCGGTACTGATAAAATTATTTTTTGGTAAAAGTAAAACCGGCCCTTCTTCATAATTTTTCTTCATGGAAAAAACTTCTGCTACTTCATCTGTTTTTAATATTACTGTGCTTGTGGCAGCGCTGGGCTATTTTGTAGATATTTATGATCTGCTGCTTTTTCAGATTGTGAGGGTACCAAGTTTACGTTCCTTAGGATTGGATGCCGAAGGCGTAAAAAAAGCCGGAGAGTTTATTATCAGTGTTCAGATGATTGGATTGCTGATTGGCGGTATTATCTGGGGCATAATGGGCGATAAAAAAGGAAGGCTGAGTGTGTTGTTTGGTTCTATAATATTATATTCTCTTGCAAATATTGTAAATGGCTATGTGCATACCGTAAATCAATATGCACTTACAAGATTTGTAGCAGGTATAGGTTTGGCCGGCGAATTGGGCGCAGGCATCACACTCGTATCCGAACTGGTGAGCAAAGAAAAAAGAGGTATTGCTACATCGCTTGTGGCGGGTGTGGGATTAACCGGTGCGGTGGTTGCTTATTTTATCTCCAAAAATTTTGACTGGCGTATCTGTTATTTTATTGGCGGCGGCCTTGGGTTTTGTTTATTGGTGTTACGCATCAGTGTTTTTGAATCCGGCATGTATAAACACGTAAAAGAAATGAAAGTCTCCCGTGGAAATTTTGGTATGTTTTTTAATAATTCAGGCCGCTTTCGCAAATATATTTTCAGCATTTTTATAGGCCTGCCTACCTGGTATGTGATAGGGATATTAATTGTTTTTTCAAATGAATTTGGTAAGCGCTTTGGTATAGTTGATGAAATTCTTCCTGGCAAAGCTACCATGTATGCTTACGTTGCCATTTCTGTTGCCGATGTATTGGCCGGTTTTGTAAGCCAATGGCTTAAGAGCAGAAAAAAGGCCTTATTTATTTTCTATTTTCTTACCATCGTTTCCATTGCATTATATTTTTCGCCATGGAATAATTCTGCGGCAGCAATGTATATTATTTGTGCGGCATTAGGCTTTGGTACTGGCTTCTGGGCTATTTTTGTTACCATGGCAGCAGAACAATTTGGTACAAATTTGAGGGCTACCGCAGCCACCACAGTGCCTAATATGGTCAGGGGTTCGTTGCCACTTATGCTGTTATTATTTAATGGCCTGCAGCATTATACTACTTATACAAAAGCAGGATTATTTACCGGCATTATTGTAATGATCATCAGTATAATTGCCGCATATTTTACAGAAGAAACTTTCGGTAAAGATTTAAACTACATCGAAAATTAAATTAAGCACTTGTCAAAAATACTTGTTATAAGATTTTCCTCTATCGGTGATATTGTTCTGGCAAGCCCGGTGATGCGCTGTATTAAAAAACAAATGCCCGGTGCAGAACTGCATTTTGTAACCAAGTTGTCATTTAAAATGGTAACAGAATGCAATCCTTATATTGACCGTTTTTTTTATTTTGATGGTGATAATCTTGATTTATTGATAGAAGAATTTAAAACAGAAAATTATGATTATGTAATAGACCTGCACAAAAACTTCAGGAGTACGAAAATAAAAAAGGCATTAAAAGCAAAACATTATACTATAGATAAATTAAGCATTCAAAAATTTCTGCTTACAGAATTAAATATTAATACAATGCCACACAGGCATATTACGCAGCGCAGCCTTGATACTGTAGCCCCATTAGGCATAACAGATGACGGGCTTGGGTTAGATTATTTTATTGCAGAAAAAGATATTGTGAAAGAGCATGATATACCAACTGCTCATCATGCCGGGTTTATTGCCGTGGTGATCGGCGCATCCTACCATACAAAAAAATTACCGGTGCATAAACTACAGGAACTCTGTTATAAAATAGAACATCCAATTATTTTATTAGGTGGAAAAGAAGATGCTGCTGCCGGGCGGCAAATTGCAGATGTAGATCCGGTAAAAATTTATAACGCCTGCGGTAAATTTAATTTGAATGAATCAGCAGACCTGATCCGCCAATCTAAATTGGTTATCTCACACGATACAGGCCTGCAGTACATTGCCTGCGCTTTTAAAAAACAGGTACTCGCTATCTGGGGTGCTACTTCGCCTCTGTTGGATGTAGAACCTTATTACGGCAGTATTTTTATGCAGCAGCAGAAAAAGCCTGTATATGAAAATATTTATTTAAAATTACGCTGCCAGCCCTGTAGTAAGTATGGTACAAAAACATGCCCGTTGGAACATTTTAATTGTATGGAAAAACAAGACGTTGATGCCATTGTGCAAAAAGTGTATGAGCGTATTGGAAGAGTGTGAAGGATAAACAATTTGCCTGTTAATCTATTTGTAATTGTATCCCTATTAATATTTTTTTTGCATAATAGGTTGTTGTTTTGAGTAAATTTCAGGATGAAATATTTTTCTTTGCTCTGGTTTATATTTTCCTTTTCGGCAAATGCACATGCACAGCTTGCTACCAATGTTTACTGGACGGAGCAATCAGGAATGCCGGCTTCCGGTGTTATTTATTACCAGCCTTATAATAACTTGCAATGGACGGATTTTACAGGAACGCCCAATACAGGTGGTAATGTTGCCGCAATTACCCTGTCGGGCTTTGGCTATAAAGCATCAATTAAAAATAATGGTAGCAAGGGGCAATTAAATATCGGTGTATATTGTTACTTCAGTAAAGACAAATCCTGGGTAAAGCCGGATAAAAAAACAGGATATATATTAAACCACGAGCAGCACCATTTTGATATAACTTTTATTGCGGCATCTGTTTTTGCAGATAAAATAAAAAATACTGTTATTACAACAGGTAATTATAATGCACTGTTGCCACGCATTTACAAAGAATGCTGCGATCTGATGAATAAACTTCAGGATGATTATGACGGGCAAACGAAAAATGGCCAGGTAAAAAATGTTCAGGAAAAGTGGAACGATTACCTGAATAAAAGACTGGCCGTTGTTACAAAGTAACTACCAGTACAGCCACTTTTAATTCGTGCCGTACCGCATTTACAGTTTCCCCATAAAGCAGATCTTTTATCCCGGTATGGCCATGTGCGCCAATTACAAGCATATCAGCATTGCTTACTTTTACAATGCGTACAATTTCTTTTACCCTGCTTTTAAACCCTATTTCTGCAGTTACCTTAATTCCCTTTTGGGTTAATTGCTGCAGGTATAAATTCATGCGCTCTTTATCTTTTTTTGTTTCATAATCATCGCTTTCTATACCATGCAGTTTTGCCGAAGCGCTTTCTACAATATGAATTAAAACGTAACTGCTCTGTACATTACCCTGGCCCAGGGCAGCAGACAATATTTTATAATCGTTTTCGCTAAAGTCCAGTGCTACGGCAATTTTATTATAAGCAGGTGGTATAAGATTGCTTAATAAATCCGGTGCGCTATGTATCTGGATAGATTTAATTTTTGCTTTTTTAGATAAGAAGGGAAATAAAATAATATACATAAGCAATGCAGCAAAAAATATCCCCATAAATATTATAAAAAATTTTAAAAGTAAAGTATGGTTGGCAAATGAAGGAATTATTTCATTCAGTAACATTTTTAAATTTAGATAAACCAAAATGGCAGCTATCACCCAGGCCAAAATTTTGGTAACTGGTTTTATTACAAAATTCCCCATCGTTTTTTTATCACTTACAAAATGTATCAGCGGAATAATAGCAAACCCCAACTGAAGGCTCAGCACTACCTGGCTCATCACTAAAAGGGCATCTACTTTTTTTTCGCCATAAATAATTATTACAATCAGCGCAGGTGTAATGGCTATTAACCTTGTTACCAGCCTTCGTAGCCAGGGGTTAATGCGAAGGCTGAGATAGCCTTCCATAATAATTTGCCCTGCCAGGGTTCCGGTTACGGTACTGCTTTGGCCTGCAGCAATTAATGCAACCGCAAATAAAATGGGTGCCGTGTTTCCTAAAAATCCGGGGAGCAGGCGATGCGCTTCTTTAATTTCGGCTACATTAGAATTACCTGTTTTAAAAAAAACAGCCGCTGCCAAAATAAGGATAGCTGCATTTACCAGAAAAGCAATGTTTAAAGCTATCGTAGTATCAATACGATTAAATTTTAATGCCTGCCGGATACCAAAATCCGTTTTTTCTATTTTACGGGATTGTACAAGGGCAGAATGTAAATAGAGATTATGCGGCATAACTGTAGCCCCAATTATTCCGATGGCAATATACAATGCTTCACCGTCAGGAAAAGAGGGAATAAATCCTTTTACAATTTCTGATGCTACGGGCTTTGCTAAAATTACCTGAATTAAAAATGCGATGGCAATAATGGCTACCAATGCTATAATAAATGCTTCCATTTTACGCATACCAAGCTTCTGTAAATACAATAGTAAAAAAGTATCCAGTACAGTAATGCTTACACCCCATACTAATGGTAGCCCCGTAAGTAACTGAATGCCTATCGCCATACCTAATACTTCTGCCAGGTCACAGGCAGCAATGGCAACTTCGGCTAAAATATACAAAACAAAATTTACTAATCTCGGGTACGCTTCCCTGTTAGCCTGCGCCAGGTCTCTGCCTCTTACAATACCCAGCCTTGCAGAAAGCCCCTGCAGCAACAGTGCCATCAGGTTACTCATTAATAAAACCCAGATAAGTGCATAACCATATTTACTGCCACCGGCCAGGTCAGTAGCCCAGTTACCCGGATCCATATAACCCACACTTACAAGGTATGCAGGCCCAAGAAAGGAAAATATCCTGCGCCAGCCTTTATTGTGTATCGTTGTGTCTATGCTGTTATGTACTTCACTCAGCGAATTATCAGACTGTCGTATTACTTTATTCATACAATACAAAAAATATTTTTTGCAACCTGTTCGCTTAAAACCGCAACAGGCAGTTTATCAATTTTTATTTCTACAGAGCCATCAAAATCAAAGCGTTTATTTACTTTCAATTTTGTGCCTATGCTTATGTTGTAATGTTTTAATAATTCAAGCATTTGCACACTTTGATCTTTAATAGAACTTACTGTACCTGATTTTTTTATTGGTAATAAAATAAGGCTGCTTTGCTTTAAGATTTTAATTTTTCCGTTTTTGTCCGGTATAGGGTCACCATGCGGATCAATACAGGGATGTTCTAAATATTCATCCAGCCGCTGTATTAATGCTGCACTGCTGATGTGTTCCAGTTCTTCGGCAATTACGTGTACTTCATCCCATTTAAAGCCCAGTTTATTTACTAAAAAATATTCCCATAAGCGGTGCTTTCTTATTATGTCAAGCGCAATTTTATTTCCTGGCTCAGTAAGCGTAAAATTTTTGTATGGCCTGTAATTAATAATTTTTTTTGCATGAAGCTTTTTCAGCATATCGGTTACAGATGCTGCCCTGGTATTTACGGCCAGTGCAAGCATGGTAGCAGATACCGCCTCATGCATCTCCTGCAAAAGGAAAATATTTTTTATATAGTTTTCTTCGCTGGTTGAAAATTTCATTTGATTGTAAAATAAATTTAGACAAATCTAAAAATAAATTTTAAATATTCAAAATTTAATATAATTAACTGTGAGTAAATAATTATAAATTAAAACAGATGCGGATTTTTATTTATTAATTACGATTTATATTGCACCCAAATAAATTATAAAAAATATGAATTTTTCTGAATATGAAGTGCCTTTTGAGATAGCCCCGGAGTTTACTAAAAAGGTAGCTTATTTTTCTATGGAGTTTGCAGTGCAGCAGCCTTTAAAAATTTATAGCGGCGGACTTGGTTATTTAAGTGGTTCTCATTTACGCAGTGCCTACGAATTAAGACAAAACCTGATAGGCATCGGCATTTTATGGAAATATGGTTATTATGACCAGGCACGTAATCCCGACCAGACCCTGCAGGTGCAATGGAATGAAAAGATTTATAATTTTTTGCAGGATACCGGCATTAAATTTCAGATAAATATTCATGAGCACCCGGTATGGGTAAAGGTTTTTTACCTTAATCCTGAAACTTTTAAATCTGCTCCTTTATTTTTATTAAGTACCGATTTACCGGAAAATGATTATGTATCACAAACCATTTGTCATAAACTATACGATGCTAATGTGGCTACCAAAGTAGCACAGTTTATTTTATTGGGTGTAGGCGGCGCAAAATTGATAGATGAATTAAATTTTAATCCTGAGCTATATCATTTAAACGAAGCTCATGCCGTAAGCGCTGCTTTTTATTTGTATAAAAAATATGGAAGTGCTGATGAGGTTAAAAAGAGGCTCGTGTTTACCACGCATACTCCGGAAGAAGCAGGCAACGAAAAGCATGATATTTATTTATGCGAAAAAATGGGATATTTCTGCGGATTGTCATTGGCAGATGTACGCAAACTTACAGGTATTACAGATGATCAGTTTAACCATTCACTGGCGGCATTGCGCTTTGCAAAATTAGCAAACGGGGTAAGTCAGTTGCATGGAGAAGTGAGCAGGCAAATGTGGAGCAGGTACGAAGATATTTGCGAAATAAAATCTATTACCAATGCTCAAAACTGGCATTACTGGGCCGATAAACAATTATATCATTTTATTGATGATCATAATATTGATGCATTTATAGACCGTAAAAGATATTTAAAGAAAAGAGCTTTTGAATTAGTTGCAGACCAAACAGGAAAATTGCTGAACCCCGATGTACTTACCATTGTATGGGCCCGCCGGTTTGCAGGATATAAACGTGCAGAATTAATTACCAGGAATGAAGAACGGTTTCGGGCATTATTAACCAATCCTCAGCAACCCGTACAAATAATATGGGCCGGAAAGCCTTACCCCGTTGATTATCCCGCTATCAGTGATTTTAATTTTTTGGTGGATCTCAGCAAAAAATATGATAATGTAGCAGTTTGTACCGGCTACGAACTTGCCCTGAGTAAAAGATTAAAACAGGCTTCGGATGTATGGCTGAATAATCCACGGGTACCCAGGGAAGCCAGTGGCACAAGCGGTATGACGGCTGCTATGAACGGCTCCGTAAATTTCAGTACCAATGATGGCTGGATCTGCGAATTTATTAATCACGGTAACAATGGTTTTTTAATACCACCTGCTGATTACTCAAAAATGTCGGTGCATGAGCAGGATGAATATGATCTGGACAAAATGTATGATATTTTAGAGAACCAGATTTTGCCAATGTATTACGATAACCCACACGTGTGGAGGCAGATTGTAAAAAATGGTATGAGGGATGTGCGCTGGCAGTTTGACAGTAACCGTATGGCAAAAGAATATTATGAAATTTTGTATAAATAATTTTACCTGAATAATTTTATAAATCCTTTTCATAATTTTATGAAAAGGATTTTTTTTAAAAATTACCCGATGACACAGTTTAGTAAAAAAGTAGAAATAAGATGGGCTGATCTTGATCCAAATTTTCATGTGCTGCATTCAAAATATTATGATTTTGGTGCATATTGCCGTATGGCATTTCTGGTAGATCACGGCCTTACACCGGCAGTGATGCAGCAGTACAATATAGGCCCAATACTATTTAGAGAAGAATGTGTTTTTAAAAAAGAAATTACTTTTGGAGATGAAATTGAAATAAATGTAATACTCAAAAAAAGATCTTCTGATTACAGCAGATGGAGTATGGTGCATGAAATTTGGAAGAGTAAAGAAATACTTTCTGCAGTTATTAATATTGATGGTGCATGGATAGATACACAAAAAAGAAAACTCGCCTTACCACCAAAAGTAGTTTCAAAAATATTTGATGAGATACCTAAGGGAACGGATTTTTTCATTTACACAAAATAATTTTAAATGATTACGGCAACCAGAAATTTATACAGGCAGGCCTACAGGGGGCTTACGCACCGTATATGGTTGCTTGGTATTGTAATGCTTATAAACAGAAGCGGTACAATGGTGCTTGCCTTTATGACTTTGTATAGCAGGCACCTTGGTTTTACTATACAACAGGGTGGATGGATAGTTGCTATTTATGGCATCGGGGCTGTAGCGGGTGCTTTAATCGGCGGCAAACTAAGCGATAGATTTGGTTTTTATTATATGCAGTTTGCAGCGTTATTCTGCGGCGGTATTTTATTTATCGTGCTTGGCCAAATGAACAGTTATGTATCCATTTGCATTTGCACATTTATATTAAGTATGGTAAATGAATCTTTTCGGCCGGCCAATGCTTCTGCCATTGCTCATTACAGCACACCGCAAAACCGTACTCAATCTTTTTCTTTGGTAAGGCTGGCAATAAATCTGGGGTGGGGTATTGGCAGTGCATTGGGTGGCTTTCTTGCCTCTATCAATTATCATTTATTGTTTTGGGTAGATGGGTTCACCAATATTTCCGCAGCTATATTATTGCTTATTATTTTGCCAAAAGTTACGCTGTATCAGCAGCAAAATATTTCTGAAGAAAAAAACTCCCCGCCTAAAAAAAATTCTTATTTTGCTGATAAAACATTTTTATACTTTCTTTTCTTCCAGGTTTTATTTGCTATTTGTTTCTTTCAGTTATTTACTACAGTGCCTTTATTTTTTAAAGAGCACCTGCATTTAAATGAATTTTGGATTGGGGTGGTAATGGCAGCAAACGGCCTGCTGATTGCCATTTTTGAAATGATAATTGTGTTTAAATTAGAAGGCAGGCGGCCGTATCTTGTTTTAATGCGTTACGGAACTATTTTACTCGGCTGCGCTTTTTTAGCACTCAACCTTCCACTGCACAACGGGCTGCTTGTTGCACTATTTGCAATGCTGGTAATATCAGTGGCCGAAATGATCTCTATGCCGTTTATGAATTCATATTATATATCCCGCAGCACAGAACAAACCCGTGGCCAATATGCCGGTATGTACACCATGGCTTGGAGTGCTGCACAGGTTATTGGCAGCAGCAGCGGCTCTTTTATTGCTTTTAAATTTGGGTTCTTTAATCTGTGGTTTTTAGTTTGCAGCATTTGCATTGCAGCAGCAGGTGGCTACTATTGGCTGCAAAAAAAAGTTAATGTAAAATCTGTAAAAAATTTCGGTGATTAAGAATCCGTAAATTAATTTTTACAAAAATAATTTATTCATAAATACTTGTTGTAGTAGCTGTTCCCGTAACCGGCACAGATTGGCCCATCATTTCTATAGTACTGTTTATATCAGCATTGGTAGTGCGTTTTTTTACAAGAAAGCTGTTGCTGTCCACAACAATTTTTCCTGAACCTGTACTATTCATTGTTACATTAAAAGTTGTACCCTGCGCCTCTATACTGGTATTGCCGGTAATGATTGTATTTAAGGCAATGGTTACAATATTTTGTTCAATGGATTCAATTGAATAAATATTTACCGTTTTAATGCCTTCAGAGTTTAAGGAATCAGTCCATTTATCTCCGGCTTTTTTACTGGCCGGAATTATAAAAAATGCACTGGATACAATGGCTGCATCGTTGCCGCTCAATACAGCGCCCATCATGCCTGCCAAAGGGTTAGTATCCTTATCAACTGATACCGTATCGGGTTGTAATAAAACTGCGGTTCCGGTAATTTTATTTACAATCAATATTTTTATTTTATCAAGCGGTGCAGAAGCCGTTTTGCCAAATTCAGAATCCCTGTCTTCTTTTTTTTCTGAATCAAAATTAATCTGCTGCCCCATCATATCACTGGTAAGTAACATTTTGGTAAGAGTGCCGGATACTTTATAATCTTTTTCGCCACCATCAAGCACAGTTATTTTATTAACAGTTGTAGATGCACTCTTCATGCCCATACCCATAGTCATCTCTGCACTTTGTGTGGCAGTAGTAGTAATAATAATTTGCTGTCCTTTTTTTAACGATAGATTTTTTGCAAAAGAAACAGATTGCTTTTTTTGTGCTGAAGAAGTAACAGAAAGAAAAATACCAATAATTAATAATCCTTTTTTCATATATTTTTTTATCAAAACTAACTGATCCCAACATTTTTTCTGTGATAAAGTAAAGTTTGGATTGAATTTTTTTAGTGTTGTAGTATAAAAAAAATGCCGGGTATGAATAATACCAGGCAAAAAAATGGGTTACTGTTTTGCAGTAACCCTTAAGAAATTTAAATGACTTTACATTTATCCTACAACTGTTACATTAACAGCATTCATTCCTTTTTTACCATTCTGAAGTTCAAACTCAACTTTGTCACCTTCTTTGATGTCATTGATAAGTCCGCTTACATGTACGAAAGTTTCTTTGTCAGAATCGTCATGCTTAATAAAACCGAAACCTTTTTCAGAATTGAAAAACTTTACGGTGCCTTGATTTTTTGTGTCCATTTTAATTTTTGTATTGTATTAATAAAGTGCAAATATATGGGTTTACCTTTTAATACATGGATAAAGTTCTTTTAAAACAAAATTGGCACTTATCTTGGCAGTATAATAAATATGGTTTACAGTTACATTGTTTTATGTTTTTTATGGATTGGTTATTGTTTTTTGCACAGTTTACTGGCCAATAGCCGTATTAAAACAAACCTACAGTTAAAAACCGGCATCAGTAACCGCTGGTACCGGTTGGCTTATAATTTGTTTGCGCTGGCTGGTTTAATATTAATAATTATTTTTCAGGTAAATATGGAATCTTCCCTCCTATTTAAGAAATCTCCTGTTATAAAAGTTTTATCCATCTTTTTTATAGTGTCAGGAATATTTATAATGGCCATCTGCATTAATGGATATTTTAAACAGTTAAGCGGAATAAAAAATATCAAGCCGGTATTGGTTACCACAGGAATTCATCGCTATGTACGGCACCCTTTATATTTGGGCACCTTTATTTTTTTGGCGGGTGGGGTATTAGCTTTCCCTTTTTTTAGTAACCTTATAGCATTTATAATTATTGTGGTTTATACTTTATGGGGCATTAATTTAGAAGAAAAGAAACTTGTAGAAGAATTTGGAAAATCATACATCAGCTATCAACAATCTGTGCCAATGATTTTACCACAGATTTCCAGATAATTTTAAAACTTTCCGTTTTTAAAAACAGGAATATTAATTTAATGAGTAATTTTAAAAAATCTTATTATTCATTTAGTCAAAAAAGCTCATGCAAGTAAACGCTGTAATTACAGGCACCGGCAGTTATATACCACCGGTAATAAAAACGAATGCAGATTTTACCGTACACAATTTTTATGCAGAAGATAATGTGAAGATTGAAGCAGATCCTCAGGAAGTAGTAAAAAAATTTGAACAGATAACGGGCATAGCAGAACGCAGGTACGCCACTGCTGATATGGATTCATCTGACATGGCGGTTATTGCTGCTAAAATTGCTATTGAAGATGCAGGGTGCGACCCCGAGACAATTGACCAGATAATTGTTGCACATAATTTTGGCAATGTAATAAAACATACTATACAAACAGATCTGTTGCCTGCTCTTGCAAGCCGGGTAAAACATGCCCTTCAAATAAAAAATCCTTCCTGCATACCGTATGATATTTTATTTGGCTGCCCAGGCTGGATACAGGGAATTATACAGGCAGATGCTTATTTTAAAGCAGGTGTTGCAAAAAAATGTTTGGTAATTGGTACCGAAACTTTGAGCCGTGTACTGGATATGTATGACAGGGACAGTATGATTTTTTCTGATGGTGCAGGCGCATGTGTTTTGGAAGTAAAAGAGGTTTCCCAAAATGGTGCAGGCATACTATCTACATCCATGCGGGCAGATTGTATTGATGAAGTAAACTATCTTAATCTGGGTAAATCAAATTATCCCGATAGCGACCCACGCATCCGTTATATAAAAATGAAAGGTAGAAAAGTGTATGAATATGCTATGAAAAATGTACCGGTAGCAATGAAGGATTGCCTTGATAAAGCAGGGATTGATATTAAAGATTTAAAGAAAGTTTTCCTTCACCAGGCTAATGAAAAAATGGATCAGGGCATTATTAAAGCAATGTATAAATTATATGGCAATACGCCTGCACCTGAAGGTATAATGCCTATGAGTATTCAAAAATTAGGAAACAGCAGTGTGGCTACTGTGCCTACTTTATTTGATATGGTAAGAAAAAATAAAATGCCTGAGCATCATCTTTCTGCCGGGGATGTTGTATTGTTTGCATCTGTTGGTGCAGGTATGAATATTAATGCTGTGTGTTACAGAATATAAAGAAACCTGCAATTTGAAGGCTTAATAATTTATAAAATTATGCTTGTTCTGCATACGCACTTGTAGGCTCGCAGGTGCAAATTAAATTCCTGTCGCCATGTGTATTATTTACACGGCTTACACTGGGCCAGAATTTATTTTCTTTTACATAATCCAAAGGAAATGCTGCCTGTTGCCTGCTGTATGCATGGCTCCACTCATTGGCTGTAATTACAAGCTGTGTGTGTGGTGCATGTTTCAATGGGTTATCTGCTTTGTCTGCGTTGCCATCTTCTATTGCTTTTATTTCTTCACGAATACTTAGCATAGCATCGCAAAACCTGTCCAGCTCTGCTTTGTCTTCACTCTCTGTGGGCTCTATCATTATAGTTCCGGCTACCGGAAAACTAAGGGTAGGGGCATGAAAATTATAATCCATCAAACGCTTGGCTACGTCTTCTGCTTCTATGCCTGCGCTTTGTTTAAAGGGCCTCAGATCTACAATAAATTCATGCGCACAGGTGCCGTTTTTGCCTGTGTATAAAATTTTATAACCGGCCTGCAATCTTGCCTTCATATAATTGGCATTTAAAATGGCGTACTCTGTACTTTGTTTCAGTCCATCTGGCCCAAGCAATTTTATATAAGCATAACTGATTAATAAAATACTGGCACTGCCATAAGGCGCAGCGCTTACAGCATGAATTTCTCTATCACTATTTGTTAAAGAAATATGGCCCGGTAAATACGGCGCAAGTTTTTCATTTACACAAATAGGGCCCATGCCGGGGCCGCCGCCGCCATGCGGTATAGCAAAAGTTTTATGCAGGTTCAGGTGGCATACATCTGCACCTATGCTTCCGGGTGAGGTAAGGCCAACCTGTGCATTCATATTGGCGCCATCCATATAAACCAGGCCGCCGTTTTGATGTATAAGATCACAAATTTCTTTGATGCTTTCTTCAAATACACCATGTGTACTCGGGTAAGTTACCATCAGGCCTGCAAGGTTATTTTTATATTTTTCTGCATTGGCCCTCATATCTGTCATATCTATGTTTCCTGCTTCATCACATTTAGTAACTACCACTTTAAAGCCGGCCATTACTGCGCTTGCAGGGTTTGTGCCATGTGCCGAAATGGGTATTAAAATAATATTCCGGTGCTTTTCATTTCTATCTGTATGATAAGCGCTGATGGTAAGCAGGCCTGCATATTCGCCCTGGGCGCCACTGTTGGGTTGTAAAGATGTGGCTGCAAAACCGGTAATGTTACTCAACCAGTTTTGCAGTTCTGTAATAATCTGTTGGTATCCTTTCCATTGGCTTGCCGGTGCAAAAGGATGAATAGAATTAAATTCTGGCCAGCTTACGGGTATTAACTGTGTAGCAGCATTCAGCTTCATGGTGCAGCTTCCCAAAGAAATCATAGAAGTGTTAAGGCTTAAATCTTTATTCTCTAAACTTTTTATATAGCGCATCATTTCACTTTCGCTGCGGTGGCTGTTAAAAACAGGATGCGTTAAAAAATCAGATGTTCTTGTCAGGGATGCAGGAATATTTTCCAGCAATGTATCTGCATCAAAATGGGCAACTGCGGTATCACTGTTTTGCGTAGCCGCAAATACGTGAAGGATATTTACAATGTCACGCTGTGTAGTAGTTTCATCTAAGGAAATGCCAACAGCATTTTCGTAATAATGAAAATTAATATCATTGTTTTCAGCAGCCTTTTTTAATGCAGTAATATCGGTTACTTTAATTTTAAGCGTATCAAAATAGGAATGATTTTCATTTTCAAATCCAAGTGCATCCAGTTCGTTACTCAAGGTTTGGGCCAGCAGGCAAATTCTTTTTGCAATATTTTTTAAACCTTCTGCACCATGATATACGGCATACATCGCACTCATATTTGCCAGTAATGCCTGTGCTGTACAAATATTGCTGGTGGCTTTTTCTCTGCGGATGTGCTGCTCCCGTGTTTGCAATGCCATGCGCAGGCAGCGGTTGTCTTGTGCATCTACGCTTACCCCAATTATACGCCCTGGAATATTTCTTTTAAATTCATCTTTGGTTGCAAAAAAAGCAGCATGAGGCCCGCCAAAACCCATTGGCACACCAAGCCGTTGCGAATTACCTACGGCAACATCTGCACCCAACTCCCCAGGAGGGGTTAATAAACTCAACGCCAGTAAATCGGTAGCCATTACCACCATTGCGTTTACGGCATGTGCACTATCAATAAATCTTTTGTAATCAACAACCAGCCCATTACTGTTTGGATATTGCACAATAGCGCCAAAATAATTTTCATCAAGCAATACCGTTTTATAATCGCCAAAAACCAATTCAATATTTACCGGCTTAGCCCTGGTTATTAAAATATCTTTTGTTTGTGCAAATATGGCTTCATCTACAAAAAATTTTGGAGCTGTAATATGGTCATGGTTTTTATTTTTATGGTTAAATAACATAGCCATGGCTTCTGCTGCTGCTGTGCCTTCATCTAACAGGCTTGCATTGGCAATTGGTAAGCCCGTAAGATCGCTTACCATAGTTTGAAAATTTAATAAACTTTCCAGGCGGCCCTGTGCAATTTCTGCCTGGTAAGGTGTGTATTGTGTGTACCATCCTGGGTTTTCAAAAACTGTACGCAAAATTACGCTGGGTACAATTGTGTTGTAATATCCCTGGCCAATATAGGTTTTAAAAACTTTATTAAGAGAGGCTGTTTTTTTCAGTTCGGTTAAATATTCAAATTCACTTACCGGCCCGCCAGTGTTTAGTGGCTTTTCCATTCTAATGGATGCAGGTAAAGTTTTTCCTATTAATTCATCTAAAGAGGAAGCACCTATTATATTCAGCATTTCAGCAGCTTCGGCAGCATTTGGCCCAATATGTCTTTGCGTAAATTCGTGTTGTTGCTGTTCAAAAAGATTCATAAATATTTTTTTTGTTAGCGGCTCAGCGCAATGTGCAACACCGTCGTGTCACTTGCCGGTATTACCGGCATCCCATATTACATTTTTATCGGGACTTGTACTTTTTGAGCCTTTGAAAACGCCTTTAACGGGCAGGTTATTTAAATAATTGGAGGCAAAATTAAGGCAACCCAATTACATTTAGCATTCTTTATATTATGGAGTTTTTATCTGTGGAAAGGCGGAGTAATATTTAGGGGCTGCGGCCTCAACAAAACTGTTGAGGCATCAGGCCGGTAGATTAAAAAAAAAGTTATCGCAAAGGCAATAACATTTTTTACAGCATAAATATAAATTAATTATTCATTCATGCACCGCCAGTACAGGTACTTTGCTTTGATATATCATTTTTTTTGTATGCTGTGTTTTAAAGAGTTTTTCATAAAAACTATGGTATTTTGGTCCAATAATAATCATGTCAATATCTTTATCATGCACAAAAAGATTTACCGATTCATGAAAATCGTACAGGCGCATAAAATAAAATTCAGGTTTAAATTCTGCTAATATTTTTTCCATTTTATCTCTCTCTTCTTTAAAGCTGTCAGTTAAAGAAATGTAATGGCTTTCATCTACATTTAAAACATGCAATGATGGTTTAAAATCCTGCAGCACCCTTTTTATCGCAAGCAGTACCGGTGTTTCTTCTATGTATTTCATTTCAGATGTAATCAAAATATTCTCTATGCCTTTATATTTTGCATCATCCGGCACAATTAAAACAGGGCACACATTTTTTTCTGACATTTTTAACGTGTTGGAACCTGAGAAGCGTTGTGTGATGGGCGATTTTCCGGTGAGGCCCATTACAATCATGTATGCACGCCTTACATGAGCAAATGCAGAAAGGCTGTCAATGAAATTATCACCGGATTCTGCCACGGTCTCAACATTTGCTATAGATTCTGAGAGTTCATTTTTTAAACTATCCAGATAATTATTAATGGTGGAAATATTTTCGCCACTGGTATGATAATGATATAAAATAAGCGCTACATCAGCCCTGTTTTTATACATCCCTGCTGCATAATGTGCTGCATTCAAAGATGTTTCAGAAAAATCTAAAGGAACAATTACTGTTTTCATGTAATAAAATTTGGTACAAATTAATAAAATCAATTGAAACTAAATATTTGTATTTTTTTCTTAAACGTTTATACAGTGCTTTTGCCATTAAAATTGTAAAAACGATATTTGCATTATGGATAACGGCATATTGCATAACTGGCAAAAAAAATCTCTGGATAATCAAAAAAAATATAAGCAGTTTTTGCAACGTGCGGATAAAAATAAAGTGCTGAAACAGTTGCCAGAACTGCATGAAGAAGCTTTTAGCAACATAAACTGCCTTAACTGTGCTGCATGCTGCAAAAATTATTCTCCCCGTTTTAAAACCCCCGATGTTAAACGCATTGCAAAGCATTTAAAACTAAAAGAAGGTGAGTTTATTGAAAAATACCTTGTGCTGGATAATGAAGGCGATTATGTTGTTAATACAAAGCCCTGCCCGTTTTTGGGCAACGATAATTACTGCAGCATTTATAAGGAACGCCCATCGGACTGCAGCCGTTTTCCTTATACCAACGAAGATGTTATTTTGAAACGCCAACAGCTTACATTGAAAAATTCTACTTTTTGCCCTATTGTTTATTTTGTTCTGGAAAAATTAATTGGCAAATAGCTTAAAAAACGTTGTTTAACGTTTTTTGAAAATATTTAAAGCCACTAATGCACGAACAAGTTTAAATAATATTCATAACCATTCGTGGCAAAATGATAATTATGTTTTTATGTTTTTATTTCTTGGTATAGATAAAGTGTCCCATTCTTTTTCCTTTAGTATTTTTGCATAAAAAATTATTTGCCCCACATGATAAGGGTAATGCGCCAGTTGCCTGTGGATAGCTTCTATGAGAGTATGCGGTTCATTTCTGATACAAATAATTTGCAGTAATTGGCTGGGTTGTAACTGATTTAGTGCATTAAAAAGGCAGGCCCATCCTGCAACCCAGCATTTCATTACCTGGTCTTTTGTTTTTAAAACAACATTAAATTCTGCATCTCTTTTACGCCATTCTTTTTCTCCGTCGGTAGTTAAAAAATCTGTCCATCTGCTAATCATATTGCCGGAAACATGTTGTACAATCATGGCAATGCTGTTACCGTCTTCATTGGGTAATATAAATAGTTGTTGAGGCTGCAACTGGTCTATCGCTTTTTCGCCCAACTCTTTGTAATACAAAAATTTTGTTTTTGCACTTTCTAAAAAAATATCATTTATCATTTTTTGCATCTGTAGAAATCTTTAGAACTTTGGGCTGGTATTGGTCAGCTCCTGGTAAGCGGCTTTAAGAGGCCGGTCTATTCCATCGCCTTTCCATTGTGGGGAGCCGGGGATTTCAGTTGCTTTAATAATTTCTTCTATTGTTTTGCCCGATTTTATTTCTTCTTCGGTAAATTTTAAAAGATTTCCCAGGTAATCTCTAAAGGCAAGTAAGTCATCAGCTTTTAAAACAATATCATAGCCTGTAGCGGCATGACCGCATACATAAATAGTTTTTGTATCAAAGGTTGCAGTGGTTTTATCCAACACTTTTATCCAGTTGGCGATGCTTGCCCCTGCAGTTTTGTCAATAAAAGGATGGCGGCGGTTAAAAACCAAATCGCCCATGTGTATGATATTGCTTTTTTTTAATTGTACCACACTGTCTCCGTTTGTATGGCCCGCACCATAGTAGTGCATGGATATTTCTTCTTTGCCGATTTTTTCACTCCATGTATCGGAATAGGTTTGATCAGGATATAATTGTTTGTCTTCGTTTTTATTTTTGATAGCAACGTTCTGTTGATTAATCTTTGAATTTTCATGCGCCAGCACATGCGCCACCAATCCCTTAAAAGCAATATTACCGGCAGAATGATCGGCATGGTGGTGAGTATTTATCAGCAGGCGAAAAGGAATAGTTGTTTTCTTTTTTACTTCATCAATAAGGTGTTGTGCAGCGTCAGGAAATTGTGCATCTACAATGACAGGCCCATCTTTACCAAGCATAAATAAAATAGTACCGCCTTTCTCTGTAAACACGCCAATAGTATCTGTCAGCATTTTTATATTATACGCCGGGTCTGCAAAAAATTGAGTTAATGATTTTGAATTTAAAAAAGCTAAACTTCCTAATGTAAGGCCAGTATTGCGAAGGAATTTTCTGCGTTGCATAGTGAAAATATTTATGTTTAAAATTACAATAATTTTTTGATTGAATGACAGCATCAAACATAACATTTTACGCTATGATAAAAGTTCCAGATTAGTTTGCCGGTGAACGGATTGCGACGCAACGCTGATGCTATGAAAAACTATTGCCGGTAACAAAAAATCATTGCTTTTAATATTCAATTTTCCTCAGATTCGGAAATTTAAACCATGTACCCACAACTACCAGCACCGACATTAACCCACCAAAAACCACAGCAGGGAGGGTACCAAAAAGACGGGAAGTAACGCCACTTTCAAACTGGCCAAGTTCGTTAGAGGAATTGATGAATATCATATTGATGGAAGATACCCTGCCACGCAATTCATCCGGAGTATTCAACTGTGATATAGTGCCCCGTACCACCATGCTTATACCATCAAAAAAACCTGCACCTGCCAAAGCTAAAAAGCTTAACCAATACATTTTTGATAAGCCAAAAACAATAATAAATAATCCAAAACTGGCTACTGAAAGCAACATTTTTAATCCCTGCTTTTGTTTCATTGGTGTAATCAGCAAAAGTAAAATACTGATAAGGCTGCCTATATCCATTGCGGCATTTAAGAACCCGTAACCTATGGGCCCCGTGTGCAGTACATGTTCAGCAATTTCTGGTATAAAGGCAACTGCACCGCCAAATAAAACAGCAAAAAGATCCAGCGAAATTACACCGAGCAGTGTTTTATTATTCCAAACAAAAGAAAATCCATGTTTAATAGCCTGCACCATAGGCTCTTTTTTTTCTGAAAGTACAGGAGGTTTTGGTTTTATGCGCAAGGCAAAAATGCTTGCCGTAATTAATAAAACTGCAGATACAAAATAGGCATTTGAAATACCGGTTAAAGCAATTAACAGTCCGCCGGTTGCATGCCCCGTAATAGATGAAGTAAGATAAGTAGAAGTATTAAGTGAAATGGCTTTTTGCAATTTTTGCCGGGACACAATAGCGGCAATCATACTGTTTGAAGCAGGCGCAGAAAATGACCGGATAACGCCGGTAGAAAAAACAGTGCAAAGTATGGCGGCCACTTTTGTGGAGGCTGCCAGGTTTAATTGTGGTAAACTGATAAACGCTAAAGAAAAAGCGCAGAGAAAATAAAAAGCATACGACCATACAAGGATATTTTTTTTATTGTGCGTATCAATGTAATGACCGGCGTATAAAGCTGTGGCTACTGCCGGTAAAAACTCTGTAAGCCCTGCAATACCTACCATGTAGGTGTTGGCAAGATGAAATATCTGGTAAACAACAATAGTTGCAATCATCCGCAGGCCAAGCGTGTAAAAAAGGCGTGCAGAAATAAAATGCCAGAATTCTTTAGGTAAATTATTTTTACTGTTCATCGTTTACATTATGGCAGTATAATATAATGTTGACCGTTCTCATATTCTTTATCTAACGCATCTGTAATGGTTTTTAAATGTGCTTCATTACCCAAAAAATCTGCATTGCCGACATCTACAAAAAGTGTTTTAATGTTATGTTGTTTTATGTATTGGGTATAAGTTTCCTGCAAAGAAAATAAATAACCGTTGGGTATGCCCTGCTCATATTGCCGGTTACGTTTTTTAATATTTTCCTGCAGTTTATTTACCGGAGTGTGCAGGTAAATTAAAATATCGGGTTGTATAATCTGAGGATTGATAATATCGAATAATTTTTGATACAGCCTGAATTCTTCATCCGGTAAATTTACTTTTGCAAACAAAAGACATTTGGTAAAAAGATAATCAGATACCGTAATATTTTGAAACATATCTTTTGTTTGCAATAAATCCTTTAACTGCTTATAGCGCTCTGCCATAAAAAATAATTCCAGCGGAAAAGCGTACTGCTCCGGGCTTTCATAAAATTTTGGTAAGAAAGGATTTTCAGCAAATTGTTCCAGGATAAGCCTTGCATTGTAATGTTTACTAAGCAAATGAGCCAATGTGGTTTTGCCTGCGCCGATATTTCCTTCTATTGTTACAAAATTATATTTCATGTGCTGCAAAATAACTGGAAAGATAGTTAGGTTAGCTAAATTTTTTTTACTGTAAGTTTATCGGGGCATTTAAACAGTAATTGGTGAATGGTTTTATATAAAACCGGGTGAATAAAATTTGGAGACAGCTCATTGAGGGGAACCAGTACAAAGCGCCTCAATTGAATAGCAGGGTGAGGGATGGTTAAATTTTCTTTTTGTATAATTTGTTTGTTAAAAAATAAAATATCAATATCAATCAGGCGTGGCGCATTTTTGACGGAGCGTATGCGGCCCATTTTATGTTCAATATTTAAAATTTTTACTATAGCATTTTCCGCAGTAAGTTTTGATGCAACAATAATTACCTGGTTTAAAAAATCTGCCTGGTTGGTATTACCCCATGCTGCAGTTGCATAAAGAGTGCTTTGGCGAATGACTGGGCCGATTTGCTTTTCAATATATTTTTGTGCAATTAATAAGTTGCTTTTACTATTGCCTACATTGCTGCCAAGTAAAATATAAATTTTATTCATTCAATAGCAAAAAGCCTTTTATCCGGCCAGAAAGATTTAGTTTTTTGAATCTTTACTTTTTTAAAATCAGTATGTAAAGGATTAATCAGAAAATTATATTCTTCATTAATTACGGCAGAGGGTACTTTTAAAAGCAGTGCATGATTTTGTTTAATAAATTCGTCACCGATAAATTTAGTGTAAGAAATATCGTCTTTCCAGTTCTCTTTTATTTTACTCAGGGTTATTTCGCTGGTTGTTTCATCATCAGGTAATTTAATAAATAATAAGTCCAGTGCTATGCTGTAGTCTTTAAAGTTAGTATTAACAAGCATTTCTAAAACTGTTAAAGAAATATGGCCGGATGTATAAAGCATAGGGACGCCTTTGCTATTCCATCTGGCACCATTTATTTTAGCACCCGTACCGGAAAGATCATTCTGATAAACTGCATTACTTATCCTGTAAACTATCATGCAAAAAGGCCGTGTTGAATTCTGCTTAATTGTGTTAATATTTTTTGAATGCCTTCGTAAGAGGTAAGAGAATTAAAAGAAAGATCGCCTTCCAGCATGTAGGGATTTCTTTTTATCCAGATGTAAAAATTTTCAACTTTTCCAAAAGCAATTTTACCCTCTTCTAATACTTTGGCAATTTGCAAAGCCCTTTCTGCATTGATGGACGCAAAAGAGCCATTACCTTTTGCATAGCGTTGTAAAGTGCGTTCGCTTACATGCAGCATAGCCGCCCATTCTGCCTGGGTAAAAGGTGTTTTATCAGCAATTTTTTTAAATTCGTTATAAGTAAATTCTTTAAGCTGGGGCAATACCTTTAAAGTTTTGTATTCTGCAACGGGTTCTTCTACTTTATTAGAAATGCCCGTTGCCTTATAAATAACTTTCTTTTTTATTGAGGCTATTTTTTTCATTTATATGACATTTGCCACCAAATATACGACACTTGTCGTAAGTTTCAAATTTTTTTAATGTTTTTTATAATAGATTTGCTTTCCAAAGTTAAGAGTATTTATGAAGTATAATCAGTTTAGAGCTATGTGGGCAATTACTAAAGCAAGCCTCCGCTCTATAATGCGCAGCCCTTCGGCAGTTATTTTTAGCTTTGTATTCCCTTTTATTTTTATATTGGTTTTTGGTTTTATAGGCAATAGCACGGGCAGGCAATCCTTCAGGATTGTGGTAGAAAATACTGCAGATACCAGCAATGAATTATACAATGCAATTAAAAATACCGAAGGTGTTAAAATTGTAAAATATAATTCGGAAAAAGAATTAATGCTGGATATGCAAAAAGGAAGAATAGCAGGAATTATTAATATTACAAAAAACACAGTAGCCGGAAATCCCTATAGTGTACAACTTAAAAGCACCACATCCAGCAACGACAAATGGCCACAATTAAAAGCATTGATAGAAAACAAAATAAACGAAGTAAGCAGTAAGTTATATGCAAACAGACCTTCTTTTGCAGCATTTGATTTTGATTATAAAAAAGATATAACTCAAATACGCCAGTACAAAACCATTGATTTTATTCTTCCGGGGCAGTTGGGTTTTTCGTTATTAAGTTCGGGTGTGTTTGGGGTTGCATTTATGTTTTTCAATCTTAGAAATACCCTGGTGCTGAAACGATTTTTTGCCACACCAGTAAGCCGCACTTTTATTGTATTGGGCGAAGGCCTGAGCCGTGTAATTTTTCAAATGCTTACCGCTATTGTAATTATTTCAGTAGGTTATTTTTTCTTTGGGTTTACTTTAATAAATGGGGTAGTAACTTTTTTAGATATGCTGATACTTAGTTTTATTGGCCTGGTAATATTTATGGGTTTTGGTTTTATAGTCAGCGGGCTTGCAACCAGCGACAGCACCATCCCACCCTTTGCCAATTTAATTACGCTTCCGCAATTTTTACTGGGCGGCACATTTTTTTCGATAGATAATTTCCCAAAATGGTTGCAACCTATTTCTAAAGCATTACCATTAACTCATTTGAACACTGCTATGCGCAGCGTGGCATTTGAAGGGCAAAGTTTATGGGATGTAAGATGGGAAATAGGCGTTTTATTATTGTGGGGTATAGTAGTATATTTTGTAGCCGTTAAAGTTTTTAAATGGGAATAATATTTTACTATGAAAATGATTAAAGGTTTTGTAATAGTATTGTTTGGTTTATTTTTAATGGTAACCCTGCTTTCTTTATTTATACCATCAAAAGTAATGACGGTAAAAGCGGTAGTAATTTATGCCCCGGCAGATAAAATATTTACCCAAATAGCCGATTTAAAAAATTGGAAAAACTGGCACCCTGTTTTTAAAAATGATTCCGCTGCCGTATTTAGTACTCCTTCAACAGGGGTAAATGCTTATGCAGAGTGGGTTACCACAAACAAGACAAATAAACTGCTTATTACAGCCGCTGCGCCAGAAATAATAAAAACTTTATTGATAAGGCCCGGCGAAAAAGATGTAGAAAATACCATTTCAATTATATCTATTAAAGATGTTGCTGGTTTACAGGTAGAGTGGAGGGTACTCACAAAACTTAAATGGTATCCCTGGGAAAAATTTGCAGGGATATTTATTGATAAAATAGCCGGCCCGGGTTATGAGGCCGCTCTCAATAATTTAAAAGATTATTTAGAACAAAACCATCAATAAGGGAAACTTATTTTGCCCATTGATATAGCTGGTATTCCTTTAATATTTTTATTCATATAATTATTAGTACCTGCTACAGCTTCATTTGCCAGTACAGCAAATAACACGGCTTCTTTTGCATCGGGGTTTATATTTAAATCTGCTGTTGTGTAAAACGAACAGTCAGGTAATTGTTGCTTTAAATGTTGCATCAATAAGGGATTGTGGATACCACCGCCACTACCGAAAATTTTAAATGATTTTGATTCTCCAAAAGTTTGTTTTAAAGCAGCTACAATCGTATCAGCAGAAAATTTATTTAGTGTAGCCATTGTATCTGTAATAGAAATATTTTGGGTTGATGATTTTCTTTTAGCAGCTTCCAAAAATGCCAGATTGAATAATTCAGGGCCTGTGGTTTTTGGAAAGCCCTGGGTAAAGAATTGCTGATTTTTTAATACTGTTAGTAAATCAATATTTATAATTCCTTTTTTTGCAACGGCAGCATCTTCATCAAAATATTTGTCTTTAAAATTTTGTTGTATAAAAGCATCCATGATGGTATTGCCGGGGCCGGTATCTGTACTGAAAATTTTTGCAGTATCCCCATCTGCAGGCAGGTAAGTAAAATTTGCAATGCCGCCGATATTTAATAAAATTCTGTCTTCTCCTTCTTTTCCAAAAATTAAATAATCGCCATACACTGCCAGCGGCGCACCTTCTCCGCCGGCAGCAATATGTTTTTGGCGAAAATCGCTGATGGTTATAATTCCTGTTGCTACAGACAAATGATCTCCATCCCCAATTTGTAATGTAGCATTGCCAAATTTTAAATGTTTGTGCAGGCTCTTAGGTGCATGATAAATGGTTTGCCCGTGGCTGGCAATCAAATCAATATCTTTTTTATCAATATTCCATTTCTTAAGGCAATCGTTTACAATTGCTGCATGTTTTAAAGCAACCCACGGATTAAGCAGGCATAATTTTTCGAGGCCAATATTTTTTTTAGAGAATACCGTTTTAATTTCATTTTTAAAATCATCATCAAAAGCCGTGGTATCAAAATGAAGCAATTGAAGTTTTGTTTCCATGCCACTGCCCTCTATGCTGCATAGTGCCACATCTAATCCGTCTAATGATGTACCACTCATTAACCCAATTATCAAACGCTTCTTTTTTTCAGCAATTGTATAGAGTTTTTTAATATTATTATTCATTAGTATTTTAATTTAAACGTAAATAAAAAAGTATATTTTTTAATGATTTTGCAAGTTATTGCCGTTAATCATAAAATTATGTGCTTTTTATTGCAAGGATTAAAAAGATATTCATATCATTACACTTTCAAAATCACCATTCCATGCTTAAGAAGGAAAGACAGGCTTTTATACTTCACAAAGTCAATTTACACAATCGTGTGGTATGTGGCGATTTAAGTTTAGAAATAAATGTTTCTGAAGATACTATCCGCCGGGATTTACAGGAATTATCAGATGAAGGAAAATTAATAAAAGCACATGGTGGTGCTTTGTCTAAATCATTTTACAGTTCCTTTAACTCATCGAAAGTTTATTCTTTAGAAAATAAAAAATGTATTGCACAAAAGGCCGCCACACTTATTAAGGATGGCATGTTTGTACTTACCACCGGCGGCACTACCATCATAGAGTTAGCCAGGGCATTACCTGAAAATTTACAGGCTACATTTATTACCGGCAGCTTACCTGCGGCATTGGAATACCTTCATCACCCTACAATAGAAGTGATATTAATTGGCGATAAGCTGTCTAAAAATGCTCAGATCACTGTAGGCGGAGAAGCTATTTCAAAAATAAAACAAATAAAAGCGGATATCTGTTTTGTAGGAACTAATGCGCTGGATGCAGAACATGGTTTAACAGATAATGACTGGGAAGTAGTGCAGGTAAAAAAAGCAATGATTGAATCTTCTGCACAGGTAGTATCGCTTACCATTGCCGAAAAAATAAACACCTGCCAGCGCATACAGGTTTGTGATATTACTGCAATTAATGTGTTGGTTACAGAATTAGAACCAGACTCGCCTATACTGCAACCCTATATTAAAAAGGGGTTGAAAATTTTATAAATATTTTTTAACCAATAAAAACTGCAACATGAATAATTACATCCTCAAATGGTTACATAAGAAGAAATGGCTAAGCCTGTTTCTTTTCATGAATCTATTTACCATAAACGCTATGGCACAGGTAAAAATAAGCGGTAGAGTAACTAATAATAATGGTGAAGGAATATCCAATGCTTCTGTAATAGTAAAGCGTAATAACGCAGGCGTTTCAACAAACTCAGACGGCTCTTACGAATTTAATGCTAACTTAAAAAAAGGAAAATATACACTTGTTTTTTCGGGGGTAGGTCTAAAAACAGAAGAACAAGTTTTTACAGTAAATGATAATCCTGTTATTACAGCAAGTGCTCAATTGCAAACAGATGCTTTGGGTTTAGATGAAGTAATAATAACAGGAACTTCTGCCGGTACCACACGTAAACAATTAGGCAGTTATATCAGTACGGTAAAAGGAGACCAACTTACCAAAGGCGCCACCGGCAATGTGTTGGCAGCATTACAAGGTAAAACTTTAGGTGCTCAGATTACTCAGAATAATGGCGACCCTTCGGGTGGCATTTCTGTGCGTTTAAGAGGTATCAGTTCTATATCCAGTAGCAGCGAACCGTTGTATATAATTGATGGAGTTATCTTAAACAATAGTACCAACAGGGTTACCAATACCAGCGGTAATTACGATGGCCAGAATTTTGTAGGTGCCATTGGCCAAAACAGGCTGGCAGATATTAACCCTGCTGATATTGAAAGAATAGAAGTGCTTAATGGTGCAGCAGCTTCTGCAACTTATGGCTCCAGGGCAAATGCCGGTGTGGTACAGATTTTCACAAAACGTGGAAGCACAGGTGCACCGGTTATAAGTTTTTCATCAAGTGTGATGTTTAATAAATTACGTAAAAGCGTAGAAGTAAATCAATCGCCAACAAAATTCGGCGGCCCTACTGATGGGCCTGGTGCACAAACACAGGATGTCTTAACACCTGCTTTAACCAATATTACTGCAGTTAGCCGGCATAATTATAATGATTATATTTTTCAAAATGCCATAGGTACAGATAATAATATTTCCATTGCGGGTGGAAAAGACAAAACAAAATATTACGCATCGGGTTCATATTTTAAAAATGAAGGTATTATTAAAAATACCGATTTTAGAAGATACAGTTTCCGGGTTAATTTAGACCAGGCCATAGGCGATAAAGTAAATTTTAATATTGGTTTAAATTATATTAATAGCTTCGGAAATGAAAAGCCGGATGGCAACTCATTCTTTTCTCCTTTAAATTCAATAAACATTATTGGAAATTTTCATGATCTGTTTACAAGAGATGCATTTGGAAATATAAAAGCCATAGGCGAAAGAGGAAGAGTGAATCCTGTATCGGTTATTGAAGATATAAAACAGCAACAGGAAACCAACAGGCTTATTGCAGGCATCGGTTTAAAAATAAGGCCTTTTAAAGGTTTTGCTTTAGATTATACTTTGGGCATTGACCAATACGCACAACATGGACAAACTTTTATACCACCATTCGCTTACAATGTTAGTACCGGATTTTTTGGCGGCGGAGCAACATTAGATCCTACATTAAATGGATACGCCAGTGCAGCAACTAACAATTTTTTTCAGATAAATAATGAAATAAACGGAACCTATCAGTTTAATATAAACAATGATATTATCTCAACCACTCAGGTTGGTTATTCGGTTCAATATGAAAAAAATAATTACCTCCTGTCGCAGGGCCGTGGCCTTGCACCTTTTGTACAAACAGTAAATGGAGCAAGTACTCCAATTGCAGGAGTAGATGATAGAAGTGAGTTATCAGTTTCCGGTTATTATGCACAACAAAATTTAAAGTATAAAAACGTATTATTTCTTACAGGGGCTATAAGAGTAGATGGCTCATCGGTTTTTGGTAAAGATCAGCGTAATCAAAAATATGCTAAAGCAAGTGCCAGTTATGTTATAAGCGAAGCTGAGTTCTGGAAAAACTTATCATTAAGTAAATACTGGAATTTTGCAAAAGTAAGAATTGCTTATGGGGAAAGTGGAAACCTTACGGGCATTGGTGCTTACTCAAGATTTAATGCATATAGCTCCAACTCATTTATTTCCCGTACTTCTTTAACATCTAATACCACTTTAGCCAACATTAATGTAAAACCAGAGCGGCAAAATGAATTAGAGTTTGGTGTTGATTTAGCTTTTCTTAATAGCAGGGTAAATTTTACTGCCAATGTTTATAACAAAAAAGTAAATGATTTATTGATCAACCGGTTTATTGCTCCCACAACAGGCTTTAGCTCTTTACAGGATAACTTTGGCAACTTAGAAAATAAGGGGTTTGAACTACTGCTTACCGGTAAGCCTGTACAAAATAAAAATATGAGATGGACAATTACCGGTATTTATAATCATAATAGAAATAAGGCTCTGAAAATAGGGCAGGGGCTTACTTTATTAAGCACTAACTCAGGAGCGCCGGTGGCCATTATTGAGGGCCAGCCTATCGGCGTTTTTTACGGGGCATTCTTTGCAACTGATGCAAACGGAAATTTAGTAAAAAACGCTTCCGGCTTTCCGCAGGGCGAAAGAGGTACTCAATCGGGCCCGTTAACTTATACTGTAATAAGAGATGCCAATGGGTTGCCAATAACAACCAATCCATTATTACGCAAAATTATCGGAGACCCAAATCCTGATTATACAGCGACATTGACCAATGAATTTACTTACAAAAAAGCAAGCCTGAGAATACAGATAGATGCCGTAAAAGGGAACCAGGTTTTTAATGCCGACTGGAGAACCAGGCAGGGTGTGGGTAATGGAAAAGAAGCAGAAAAAGAGCAATCGGGCGTTTACCCACGGGGTTATATAAGCAGCTTTTATGGTTCCATTGAAGAATGGCGTATTGATGATGGCTCTTTTGTAAAATTTCGTGAAATTTCATTGAGTTATTCTTTCGGTAAAATAAAATGGTTTAAAGATATAACAGCTTCAATTGCGGGAAGAAATTTAAAAAGCTGGGATCATTATAAAGGATACGATCCTGAAGTAAATTCAGGTGGCCAAAGTACCATTCTTCGTGGAATAGATTTTGGATCAATTCCTATTCCAAAAACAATTAGTATAGGAGTTTCTGCAAAATTCTAAGCCTCTAAAAAATTAATTATGAAAAATAAAAATATTAAACTGGTAACCATAGCAGCTTTGCTAAGTGTTACCTTTTTACAAATAAGTTGCAAAAAAAATTATACAGATCCTTCCAGGGCTACTGAAGAACAGGTATACTCATCTGTAAAAGGATTAACAGGTGCAGTAGTAGGTTTGCAAAGAGTTTATACATTAGGCAGGGGCAGCACTTTGTATAATTTAATAACGGTAAACGGGCTAACTACCAATGAACTTATTGTAGTGAATACGGGTAATACAGCCGAATTACAATTGGCTGCAGGAGGAAACCTGGTTGATGGTAACCATACCATGCTTACACAGTTTTGGACAACCTGTAATAAAACAATTTATGATGCCAATTTAATTATCACCAATGCAAATAATTTGGGTGATAAAAATTATGCAAGCGGATTAATTGCGTATGCGAGTATTTTTAAAGCATTGTCAATGGGGGACATGGCACAGTTTTGGGAAAAAATTCCTGCTGGTGCAGGAGCCAATGTAACTTTTATAGACAGGGCAGATGGTTTTAAAAAAGCAATTGCTGTTATTGATGATGCAGTGGCTGCTATCGCCGCAAATGCAATCAGCAGTTCATTTATTGCAAACATACCTGCCGGCATTGATATAAGCAATACTCTGAATGCTTTAAAGGCACGATATTCATTATACGCAGGTTTATATTCGCAAGCGCTTGCTGCAGCTAATCTGGTTGACATAACAAAAAAATCAACCTTTAATTTTGACGCACTTTCTTTAAATCCTGTATTTGAAACAGCTACATCTACCAATAATGTGGTACAACCAAAAGATTCTACTTTAGGTTTAGTGCCTGCATTGGCACCTTCTTTAACCGATGGAAGAATTCTGTTTTATACTTCCATCAACCCAACTGTTGCACCACGGTACAGGATAAACGGATTTGGCAATGCAATAGCGGCTGCCATACCGGTTTATCTACCAGGAGAAATAACATTAATTAAAGCAGAATGTTATGCCCGTACAAACGACAGTACCACCAGTAAAACTTTTTTAAATGCAGTAATAACAAAAACAGCGGCTGCTGATCCGTTTGGTGTTGGTGCAAACCAACCGGCAATTAATTCCTTTAGTTCTTATGCTGCATTGCTTGATGAAATATATAAGCAACGTTGTATTGAACTATTTATGAGTGGCCAAAAATTAGAAGACATGAGAAGGTTTGCCAGGCCCATTACAGAACGCAAAAGAAATCTTATGCCTTATCCTTTACGGGAAAGAGATAATAATCCTAATACTCCTGCCGATCCGCCTTTTTAATTTGGCAGCATAGCAGTTTTCATAATAGCAGTTCCAATTACAGCAACGTGATTGGGACATTTTTATTTATCAAATGCAACGCTATGGTGAAACGGATTGTCAAATCACCGAATACCATTAAATGGAGCAAGACGCCAAACTGATAAAAGATTGTTTACAAAATAACCGGGCATCTCAAAAGCAACTGTACAATCAGTTTGCCGAAGTGATGCTGGGTGTTTGTTATCGATATACAAAATCATTGGCAGATGCAGAAGATGTGCTGCAGGAAGGGTTTATAAGAATGTTTAAAAACCTGCATCAGTACAGGTTTGATGGTGAACTGGGTGCCTGGATAAGGCGTATAATGGTTACTACCGCTTTAAATTATTTAAAACGCAATGCCAAATATCAAAATGATTTAGCCTTTGATAAATTAGAAATGCACCCGGTTACAGAGGATAATCCCGAAATAAAATTAAATACAAAAGAACTGGCCTCTTTAATACAGCAATTGCCCACAGGCTATCAAACCATTTTTAATTTACATGGAGTAGAAGGATACAGCCATGTAGAAATTGCGGAGATGTTGGGAATAACAGATGGCACTTCCCGCAGCCAGTATGCAAGGGCAAGGGCATTAATGATAACATGGATTAAAAAATATTATTCAGATAATAAACTGCAGTCGTATGCAAAATAGTGAATTTGAAAAAAATGTGCAGCAAAAAATGGAGGAGCTAAAACTTGCTCCGGCAGATGCTGTATGGCAAAAAGTGGAAGCGGAGCTGCCAAAAGAAAAGAAACGCCGCTGGATTGTTTTTCTTTTATTGTTTGCCGGTTTGGCAGCAGGGTCGTTAATATTTATGAATCAGTATAAAGATGAGGATAAAAAATTAGTAACGGATAATATTGCAGCAAAGAAAAATGTTTTACAAAGTTCAGTTGCTCCAAATTCTATAGATTCTAACAAAGAAAAATCTCCTAACGAAACTATTGTTTTGTCAAAAAATGAAGTGATGACTAACATACCGGAAGATAACAGTAAACAGAATTTTAAATCAGCATCTTTAAAAATAAAAATTAAGAAAGGGGATGTTTTGTATTCAAATAATAAATCGAAAACGGATTTGGCAACAAGAAATAATAATCGCCTAAAAATAAAAGGTAAAACAAATGTTTCAATAAAAAATCAAGCACCTACTTCGGATGTAGAAGAAATAATTGCAAATGGAAACCCTGAGAGTGAAAACTCTACAAATGCAAAAAAGATAATTGCTGCTGATACGGCCGCTTTATTAATTAATGTTTTGAAAGATGTAATTAAAGCTCCTGAAATTAAAAAAACTGAAGTTGCAGCAGCGCCTTTATTGAAAGAAGATACAGCCCTTCCATCATCCACAAAAAAAACTGAAAAGAAAAAAAACAATTTAAAATGGCAGTACAGAATTAATGCAGCAGCAGGAATTTCTACTGTTAAAAACAGTTTATTTAGCGGTGCGCCAGTATTTTTTGATGCTTATGCAAATGTAATTTCTGCTCCGCCAATTAATCCCCAGGTTAGGTTAATGCCAAACAATCCATCCAAAAGTGGGGCATTTAGTTTTGGTTTTTATGCACAAAAAATAATTACTGATAAATGGAAGTTTGCAACCGGGTTAAATTATTTGTATCAAAGTAATATAATTAAAATTGGTAACCGGGTAGATTCGATGACTAACTATAATTATGATGTTAATAAAAGCATAGCTGCTGATTATTATTACAAAACCGGGAACTCTGCCAGTTATAAAAATAAATTTCACTTAATTGAAATACCCTTTTTATTTCAGTGTAAAATTTTAAAAAAATCTTCTTTATATATTGAGGCCGGGCCGTCAGTTGCGTTTTTAATACATTCAAATGCATTGGTTTATAACAGTAATTCTGCAGCTTATTTTACTGACAAAGCAATTTTTAATAAGCTTTTATTTTCTTTTAATACAGGTGCAGGTATTGATCTTGCACAAAAAACAAAAATTCCTTTTTCCATTGGATACCATTTTAATTATGGTATAGGTTCGGTAACAAAAAAATCATTTGGCAAACAACATTTAGTGAGTTCTTTATTCTATTTAAAAATCCCTTTTAAAAAATAAATTATTACTAATGCAACGGTAGTTTAAAGTGCATTGTCAACTTTTAAAATAATTAGTTATGAAAAATTTATTCAGTAAATTAATTACTTTAGTTTTTTGTACAGCATTTTTATTTTTACAGCAGGGTTGTGTAAAAGATACTTGTACTAAAACCTATACGTACACTTACTTTCAGCCGGTGTATAAAACTACTGCCGAAGTAAGGGCAAACATTAAAAGTAATGCGGCAAAAGCTGTAACAAATCCCGGTAAAATTTATATTAAGGGTAATTATATTTTTTTGAATGAAATTAATAAGGGCATCCACATAATAGATAATACAAATCCTGCAAGCCCTAAAAATTTTGCTTTTATAGATATTCCCGGTAATGTTGATATTGCTGTGAAGGGTAACATTATGTATGCAGATTTTTATACCGACCTGGTGGCCATGGATATCAGCAATCCATTAAATATTGCCGTAACAAAATTTGTAAATGGTGTTTTTCCGGAACGTTTTTATTATGGCTTTAATGTAGATTCTACTAAAGTGGTTTATGACTGGGTTAAAAAAACAGAAACTGTTCAGATTGATTGTAACGGTGATAGCTTTTCACAATTCCGGGGGGGAGGTATGTTGTTTAATACTACAGATGCAGGTTTGTCATCTTTTAAATCTGGGGGTTCGCCTGTGGGCATTAGCGGTTCTTTGGCAAGGTTTGCTTTACTAAACGATTATATGTATTCAGTGTCCAACGATTCTTTACGTGTAGTAGATGTCTCATCAAATGCAAATCCTTTTGTTGCCAATGCCATTTATTTGGGTTGGGGTATAGAAACAGTTTTCCCTTTCAAAGACAAATTATTTATTGGTTCAAACACGGGTATGTTTATTTACGGTGTACAAAA
>JANLQE010000353.1:0-11070 GCA_031367625.1 Bacteroidota bacterium | reverse complement strand
GTTTAGAAAACAAGCGGGACTTAATAGCTTTACCATGACACCCAAAAAATGGATTGAATCAATCAATGCCATTGGCATAGTAGCAAAGGCCGGCAGATACGATAGCGGCACATTTGCTCATAGGGATATTGCTTTTGAATTTGCCTCCTGGATTTCTATTGAGTTTAAATTGTATATTATCAAAGAATTTCAACGCCTGAAAGAAGATGAAAACGACCGTTTAAAATTAACATGGAACCTGCAACGTACTTTAGCCAAAGTAAATTACCGCATACACACAGATGCAATTAAGGAAAATCTAATCCCACCGGCACTTTCAAAAGAGAAAATAAATTATGTGTATGCTGATGAAGCCGATATGCTGAACATGGCATTGTTTGGTAGCACGGCAAAACAATGGAGAGATGCCAACCCAAAAGCAGAAGGCAATGTTAGGGATGCTGCCAGCATTGAACAGTTGGTAGTGTTGAGCAATATGGAAAGCATCAATGCAGTGCTCATTCATCAGGGTTTGCAACAAAGCGAAAGATTAAAGCAACTGAATTCAATTGCTATTACTCAAATGAAATCGCTGTTGGGTAATGCAGGTATGAAGAAGCTGAAATAAATTATCTGAATCTTAATTTACAGAATGAAAAAATGAGCAAGAGGAAAAAGAGCAAACCATTTATTACGAAGGAGAATATGCAGGAACAAGAAGAGTTGATTTTATTGCACAAGAAAAACTATTTCATCCAATAAAAAATGCCCTGAAATTCAGGGCATTTTTTATTTTGCCAATGATCTGTTTTATTTTACATGGCGTTCCTCACATTAATGCTTTACTGGATACCCTGCAGGCTTTAGAGGGTTTTTATAATTCCCCTACCAAAATTTTGCATACAAGGCAATAACCATCAATACAATCATGGTGATTAAAGCAATAGTAGCAGGTTTTAATTTAAACATTTTTGAATCTAATTCAAAAGCTTTAGGATTTACTTTAGGCCCTGCCAAACTCACCAGCACCATAATAAAAACAGTAAAGAAGAATGACCATCCCATATTTACCATGAATGGAATTTCATATTTGCCATCAGCAACCTGGTAAGCCGTATATAACAACGTCTCATGGCCAAACCATGCTGCTGCATAGTTATTAAAAATGATAACCAAAATTAAGCCGGTAATTAACCCCACAATAGCTGCTGCGCCCGTGGTGCGTTTCCAGAACATGCCCAATATAAACATGGCGAAAACACCGGGGCTGATAAACCCTGTATATTTTTGGATAAAAGTAAACCCACCCTCACGGCCAATGCCCAGCAAATCTTCCCAGCAACAGGCAATGGCAATAAGCATGGCAACCAAAATAGTTATCCGGCCAATCCAGATAGATTTTTTTTCATCCGCGTTTGTATTAAAATATTTTCGGTAAATATCTAATGTAAAAATGGTAGAGATGCTGTTAACTTTACCTGCCAGAGAAGCAACAATGGCGGCGGTTAATGCTGCTACTGATAACCCTTTCATGCCAACAGGCAACAGGCTTAATATAGCACCATAAGCCCCATCTTTTTTACCCCCAAATGTTGCTGCATCAAAGTACCCGTTTTTGTATAATACAAAAGCAGCAATGCCGGGCAGCATCACAATAATGGGCATAAATATTTTCAGAAAACCGGCAAACAGAATTCCGTTACGGGCTGTTTGCAAATCGGCTCCCAGCGCCCGTTGCGTAATATATTGATTACAGCCCCAATAATTTAAATTAGCTATCCACTGGCCGGCAAAGTACATGGTAATGCCAGGCAGGGCTACATATTTATTTACATAATCTGCATTGCTGTTTGCGGTGGGTTTATCAAATATCATGTGAAAATGATCCGGCGCCTGTGACAGTAATGTTTTAAATCCATTAAGCGCACTGTGGCCATGGTTTACTACTTCATCTACTTTGCCGCAGGCTAACCATACCGCTACAAAACCGCCAATAATTAAAACCGCCACCTGTATTACATCGGTATAACCAATTACCTTCATGCCGCCGAGGGCAATAACAAAAGCAAACAAGGCAAGCAGCACTAAAATAATATGAAAATGTTGCTGGCCTGCCAGCCCACTGATTGCTTTTGAACCGAGATATAAAATGGAAGTAAGATTTACAAACACATATAAGAATAACCAAAACACGGCCATGATAATAGCAACTGTTTCATTATACCGCTGTTTTAAAAATTGCGGCATAGTATAAATTTTGTTTTTCAGGTACACCGGCATAAACCAAACAGCAACAATAATTAACGCTATTGCTGCCATCCATTCATAAGCTGCTACGGCTATACCACTAAAAAAACCTTCGCCACTCATGCCAATAAACTGTTCGGCAGAAATGTTAGAAGCGATTAATGAAGCACCAATTGCCCACCAGGTTAATGAACCCTCGGCCAGAAAATAATCTTTAGTACCTGTTTGTGCCGATTTTTTTCTTTTGTATATCCAGATTCCATAAGATGATACAATTAAAAAATAAATGAGGAATACAATGTAATCGCTGGTTTGCAATAAATTATTCATAATTATTTACTGGTTGCTTTATGTAATTATTAATTTTTAAAAACGGTTATTTTAAAATCATATTTATTTTATCTAACTCTTCTTTTATAAAGGAAAGGTTGTGTAAACATTTTATTGAGTCTGTAACCTGCTCTGGTTTGCTGGCGCCAATGAGTACTGATGTAATACGCTTATCTTTTAATATCCAGGCAAGCGCCATCTGTGCCAATGTTTGCCCACGGAGCATTGCCATCTCATTAAGTTGCTGTACTTTTTTTAACTGCTCTGCAGTAAGATGATTTTGGGTTAAAAAGCCAACCCCCCTGGCCACTCTTGAATCTTGAGGAATACCTTTTAAATATTTATCGGTTAACATTCCCTGTGCCAATGGTGAAAAAGGAATACAACCGGTGCCGGTTTCTTCCAGTACATTTAAAAGCCCATCTTCTACCCATCTTTCAAACATAGAATATTTTGGCTGATGAATGAGACATGGAGTACCCATTTGTTTCAACAATTCAATGGCTTTTTTTGCTTCTCCGGCATTGTAGTTTGAAATACCGGCATATAATGCTTTTCCGCTTTTTACAATATCATGCAGGGCCTGCATTGTTTCTTCAATGGGTGTTTGAGGATCAGGACGATGATGATAAAATATATCAACATAATCCAACCGCAATCTTTTTAAGCTTTGATTGAGGCTGCTGATTAAATATTTTCGGGAGCCCCAATCACCGTAAGGGCCCGGCCACATATTATAGCCCGCTTTGGTTGAAATAATAAGCTCATCCCTAAGGTTACCAGGGAAATTTTGGTGAAGTATGCTGCCAAAATTTTCTTCTGCAGAGCCGGGTGGCGGCCCATAATTATTGGCCAGGTCAAAATGTGTTATGCCATTATTAAAAGCAGTAAATAAAATCTGTTTACAATTATCAATAGGGTCAGCCGTGCCGAAATTATGCCAGAGGCCAAGCGATAAAGCCGGTAACAGCAACCCGCTGTTTCCACACCTGCGGTATTGCATGGCATCATACCTTTTACTATCGGGAGTATAATTCATAAAGCAATCGTTATTTTTTATTTTTTATGAAAGCTTATATTGGCTGCCCAAGGTAAGCACCAGATTTACATCAAACATCAGCATAAACATCATTTATAACCTGCTCAGTACCTCCGGCAGTTTTAACCACATAAGGTGCAAGTTCTAATTGCATTTTATCTTTATACAATTTGCCCACCTGATCCACTAAATTTTCTATGGCGGCTTCTTTTACAATATTAATAGTGCAGCCACCAAAGCCGCCACCCATCATTCTTGCACCCAATACAGCAGGATTATTTTTTACTGCTTCTACTAAAAAGTCTAATTCTTTACAACTTACTTCATACGCTTTGCTTAACCCTTTATGTGTTTCAAACATTTTCTTTCCTAAAGCGTGCAAATTTCCGTTTTCCAAATCATCACAGCCTGCGAGCAGCCGCTGTATTTCTTCTACAACGAACCTGCATCTTTTATAAACAATTTGATCTTTTGCTGCCACATGAGCATTCAACATCTGCATATCTACATCCCGTAAACTATTTACGGAAGGGTGAAATTTCTTTACCCAGGCAACGCCCTGCTCACATTGCTGCCGCCTTGTATTATATTCAGAAGATGCGAGTGAATGTTTTACATTGGTATTTAAAAGTACCAGTTTATAACCATCAAGTTTTAAAGGTTTATACTCATATTCAAGGGAGCGGCAATCTAATTTTATTACATGATTTTTTTTGCCAAACATGCTGGTAAACATATCCATAATGCCGCACATAACCCCGGAAAAATGATGTTCTGCTTTTTGCGCAATACGAACCATTTCCATTTTATCAATACCCAGAGCAAATAATTCGTTCAATGCAAATACCGCCGCACACTCTACTGCTGCTGATGATGAAAGCCCTGCACCAACGGGTACGTCACCATTTAATGCCAGGTTAAATCCGCCAATGTTATACCCACCTTTTATTAACTGATCTACTACACCCAGAATATAAGTAGCCCAATGGCCCGTAGGTTTTATATCTGCTATCGCCACTTCAAAACTTTCTTTAAAATTTTCAGCATACAAATGAATTTTTTCATCATCTGCTTTGCCAATGGCAACATAAATGGCTTTATCAATTGCCGCAGGTAAAACAAATCCTTCATTATAATCAGTATGTTCCCCAATAATATTTACTCTTCCGGGAGAACGGACAATGAGTGGCTCATTTGAAAAATGCTGATAAAAAATTTCTTTTATTTTGTTTATCATTATTATTTTTATTCTCTTCTTATCTTATTTATTTTGTAAATATTTTTTGCTTAACTCATCATATACTTTCAGGAATTCATTTGATTTTCCATGGCTGTCAAAAACAGCTTCCCAGGTACTTAACGGTTCCCAGATGCAGGTTCCTTTACCTTTTCCATCCCTCACTTCAAATGCTGTTTTATTTACTTCCTCTTTCCTGGCAGAATATTCTACCACAATCACCTCTTTATTATACCTGCCTGCTAAATTATTTAAATTATCATTCAAATCATCTAAAGTGCCATGCCATTTTGGGTAATAAGATTCTCCTATTACATCAAAATGAACACCACGGGCAAGCATATTATCTATAAAGAAAACCGACTCATCATTTTGCCCACCCAATGCTACATGCAGCATGATTACCACCCTTGGGTCAATTGATTTTACTGCGGCTATACCTGCCGTTAGTAACTGAGCAAGATTATTAATATTGCTGATATTTCCATCCGGCCATATCATACCATGATTTATTTCATTCCCAATTTGCACCATATCCGGCATAGTGCCCTGATCTTTTAATGCTGTCATTACACCCGTGGTATAATCATAAAGAGCGGCTTTTAATTGCTCAAAATTCAAATTCTTCCACGCCGCAGGTTTGTACTGTTTACCAGGGTCGGCCCAGTAATCGCTGTAATGAAAATCCAGCAGCAATTTCATACCCGCAGCTTTTACTCTCTTAGCCATTTGTTTAGTATAATTTAAATCGCAAAAGCCTTTGCCTGGCGAATAACCACTATCAGTTTTTGGATCATTAAATATTCTTAACCTTATGTAATTAAACCCATGATCTTTCAAAATAAGAATAGGATCTTTCTCTGTTCCGTTATCAGAAAATTTTATTCCTTTTGCTTCTAACTCTGGTAAAAAAGAAATATCGGCGCCAATCATTTTTGAGGATTCTCTTGGTTTTGCTGCTTCGCCCTTCAATTCATATTTTTTATCAATGCTGATATCTGCAATACTTGATGGTAAAACGGTAATGATATCTGTGGAACCTGTCCACAAGCCCGCTGCTTTCGCTTCAAATTTTATAATACCGGGCGTTTTTCCTGACTGGATAATCACCTGGCATTTACCATTGAAAGCACTTCGCTGCCAGGCACCATCAATACATTTATCCGGTTCATGACTGCTGGGATCTCCATTACCCACACCAATTATTTTCGCCCGTCCGACCGGGTCATCCGGGCGGGCATCGCCGCTAATGATAAATTTAATCATATTATCTGCATCTGGCACTTCACGGCCTTCCCTGTCAATCAGCGAAACATTGATTACTGTTGCATCCCGGCCATCGGCCAGCATGGTAGTTTTGTATGGAGTCAATACTACTTCAGCAGCTTGCCCGGTTGTTTCTACTTTGGCCGTTAAGCGTTTCCCCCGTCCGACCAGGTCATCCGGGCGGGCTTTTTTAAAAGCAACGGCTTCTAATTTACCTGGCTCGTATTTTACCTGCCATTGCAAATGACTGTTGCGTGGCATTTCTTTTTTGCCCAGACTTTTTCCATTCAAAAATAATTCTACATCATCAGCATTAGAGTTTACCCAAACATCAATATCTTTTCCTCTTTTATCCGGCCAGCCTGTTCCGGCTATTCCGGGATTCCAATGCGGAGAAATATGCAAAACATCTTTATCCGTCCACCAGCTTTGATAGTAGTAATAAATATTTTTTGGAAAGCCGCACATATCCATAACACCAAAATGGGAATTAATATTTGGCCAACTGTAAGGCGTAGGTTCGCCACGGTAATCAAAACCCGTCCATACAAAACCACCCTGCCAGTATTTATTTTCTGCGGCTAATTTCCACCAGGTTTCTGCGGTGCTTGCCCACCATGGTGCTGTAATATCCTGGTCGGGTAAATAAGCATGAATACTATCTTTTTCATAAATGCCTCTTGTTGTTACGGTGCTGCCCATTTCTGTTCCAATAACCGGTTGATTGGGATGATCCCGGTGATAATCAGCAACACCAAACTGCCGGTAATTAAATCCCCGGACAGGAATTATTTCATTTACGCCATTAAAAACATTGGCTACATCAGCGGCATAAGTGCTGGTGCGGCTGGGGTCTAATTCTTTTTGCTTTGCTAAAAGTGTTTGTGCAATTCGTTTACCCACACTGTTTGCATGTATCAATCCTTCTTCGTTACCGATAGACCATAAAAAAACGGATGGATGATTTCTATCCCGTAAAATCAACCGTTCAAACTGGCTGAGGTATTCGGGGCTGCTGTTGAGTAAACGTTGCTCATCCAGCACCAGCATACCCAGGCTGTCACAGGCATCCAGCAATTCAGGTGTGGGTGCATTGTGACTGGTACGGTATGCATTGGCTCCCATATTTTTCAACAATTGTATCCGGTAATATAAAAGGTAATCCGGTAAGGCACTCCCCAGTCCTGCATGATCCTGGTGGTTGTTTGTGCCTTGTATTTTGATATGTTTTCCATTGAGAAAAAAACCTTCGGCAGCATCAAAACGAAAACTACGGATACCAAAGCGGTGGGTTTGCATATCCACAACCTGGTTGCCCGATTTAATTACTGAAACAACTCTGTATAAGTACGGATCATCCAGCGACCACAATCGTGGGTTAGTTACCGTTAGCTTTTGTTTGATAGTTCCTTTTCCATTTATCAATAAAAAAAGTTGCTGCTCTTTTGTTTGTGCAATGCGGTTGCCATTTCGCTCTGTTAGATAAGAATATACCGTGCAATTGGCAGCAGCCAGGTTTTGATTTTCTACTGTGGTTTCAATATTGATAGCTGCATTATTTTTTTGTACACCGGTGTAAACAAAAAGGCCTCCGTTTGCAATATGGGTGTTATTAGATTGATTAAGCCATACATGCCGGTAGATGCCGGCGCCTTCATAAAACCACCCTTCATATTGGGTTGCATCTACTCTTACTGCAATTACATTTTCATGATCGTAATTAATATAATCCGTAATGTCATAAGATACTCCAACATAACCACTCATATTGTTACCAACAAAAAAGCCATTTACCCAGATATTTGCATTGCGAAAAATTCCATCGAACTGAATTTGAAAACGGCCGCCGGAATCTGTTTTTGCTACCGTAAAATGTTTGCGGTACCAGCCAATACTTGTTTCCGGAAATAAGCCGCCTACCGGTTTAAAGCCGTGCGATTCTACATCAAAATTCTGAACATTTACAAAGGGCAATTCAACAGCCCAGTCGTGTGGAAGATTTAAAGTACGCCATGCACTATCATTGAAACGTGGATCAATAGCGGTTTTTGCAGCACCGCCGGATTTTGAAAAGACAGTTGCAATGCTGTAATTAAAATCTTTTTCGGGATTGGCGGCATTACCAAAATGGAATTTCCAGCCTTCATCAATATTTATTTTTTTTTGTGCATTTAGATGCAGGGTATATAAAACTGCTGTTAAAAAAAACAGCATTACCCTGGCTAAAAAAGATGAATGTGATATTTGCATAATCGTTTTAATTATTTTGATGAGACACCGTTTTTGTTTCACGCAAAGCCCGCAAAGAAAATAAGAACGCAAAGATTAAATTTTGAAACAGATCTTTTATTTATGCCCTTTGCTACCTCTGTCTATTTGTGTGAAATATTTCACGCAAAGCCCGCAAAGAAAATAAGAATGCAAAGATTAAATTTTGAAACAGTTTTTTTTACAAATCTTTAAACAACTTTTTTTGTGTCTTTGTAATCATTCTTTTGTTGTGTAAAATTTTTAATTTATTTATTGAAATGCACTCATTGCAGCCGTGGGCTTACCGGAATTATCAAAAGCGCCCAGTGAATATCCTTTCCAGTTATTATAAGCTTGTGGCTCCCAATATAAAACACCGAGTCCTTTATTACCTGCAACAGATTTTGTTTTTGAGATGAGGTCAGTCAAAAATGCATTACACTCATTCGCATTATCCCAGGGCATGCCCACTTCTACAATCATAACCTCTTTATTATACCGGTTAACCATATCATTCATATTTGCAAGACACTGCGTATTATAGGCAGCCCAGTTTGCTGCAGTTGGATATAAGGACATGCCTATCACATCATACTTTGCGCTGTTATTTTTAAGCCCGTTAAACATCCAGGTAAATAAAGAATTATTAAACCCGTTTGAAATATGAACAATCACTTTTGCGGATGGGAAAACTGATTTTACTGCATCATAACCTGCATTTACCAATTGTGTAAAATTGCTCATATTAGTAGAAGCTTTGCCATCGGGCCATAACATACCATCATTGGTTTCATTACCTACCTGCACCCATTCCGGGGTAACGCCACTATTTTTTATTTGCGTGAGAACATCTATAGTATGATTTGCCAGAGAACTTTTTAGCGTGGCAAAATCCTGGCCTGCCCAGGCAGCGGGTTTGGTTTGCTGGCCAGGGTCGGCCCATGAATCGCTGTAATGAAAATCTATCATCACACGCATCCCCAGATTCTTTGCCCGTACTGCTTTTGCAATTACATCAGCAGTATTATTCCAGGCCGGTACAGGATTTACCCATACCCTTAAACGGATCGTGTTCATACCGAGTGATTTCATTAATTCCATACATTCTTTTTCTGCCCCGGCACTGTTGTAGAATTTTTTTCCGTTAGCTTCCATTTCTGTAAGCCAGCTTAAATCTGCTCCTTTTGCAAAGCCTGAAGTGATCGGTGGAATTGGAGGTGGCGGATCAGGAATGAAGGCACCTCCACCATTTTTTTTGCTGCAGGCGAGGGCAAGGCAACAAATAATAATACTTCCAAAAATAATTTTTCGATACAAAAATCCCGGTTGATTTTTTTTCATTCAGCAATATTTAAATATATTTTCAACTTTAAATAAAAACATGAAAAAATATAATTGAGATGATAGAAATAGTTTTCTTTTCGCTATTATATTTATTAAATATTTAATTAATTGGAATAAAACATTTTTTAAAGATGATTTTAAATAATATTACTATTTACTTTCCTCATTGATGAATTTCTGAAAATTGGAATTGGCTCCAGCACTATTTTTTGTTCTAACACGTCACCCTGCCTATTACTCATCAATTGCATCAACAGCCTGAAAGAAACTTTTCCCATCTCTACAGTTTGCTGATCTATCGTTGATAACGTTGGCGTAATATGCTCCCCGAAAGATTCATTTGCAAAGCCGATGACACCAAAATCTTCAGGGATGCTGATGTTATTTTCTTTCAGCGCTTTAATAGCACCCAGGGCAGTAAAATCCTCTACGGCAAATACGGCATCGGGAGGATTTTTCATTTTTAAAAAATAATCTATGGCATCTTTACCGGCTTCAATAGAAACATTTCCTTTATAAATTAATTCAGAATCTACTTCAATATTATGAACTTTAAGCGCAGCACTATAGCCTCGTAAGCGTTCTTTGAAAATCTTTAAATGTTCAGGGCCGGAAATATGCGCAATTCTTTTATACCCCTGCTCTATCAGGTGTTCGGTAGCCATAAATGCACCTTTGTAATCATCAATCACCACGGAATGTATTCCAAGCTCATCATTGGAACGATCAAAAAATATTATTGGGATATCGGATGCTTTTGCTGCCAGAAAGTGAGAATATTCAGTTGTATTTTTTGCAATAGATACTAATATGCCATCTACTCTTGAGGATAAAAAGGTCTCAATTCCTTTTGCTTCAGATTCACCTGACTCATTTGACTGGTAAATAAGAATATTAAAACCGCTTTTGTTAGCGATGCTTTCAATGCCATGCACTACTGACCCAAAAAAGTTAATCTCTGCGCTGGGAATAATTACACCGATAATTCCGCTTTGGCCTAAACGTAGGGAGGAGGCTATTTTGTTTCTTTTATAATTTAGGCGGGTAGCAGTTTCCCTGATTAATTGTTTTTTCTTTTCGCTGATAGAGGGGTGATCATTTAATGCACGGGAAACGGTAGCAGCAGTAGTCTGCAGCTCATTGGCAATATCGGCAATAGTAATTTTTAAGCTCATTGTGCAATCGTTTACCTAAATTTACGTAATCGTTTACGTAATGTGAAAATATAAATACTTATTTAAATAACAAAATATTTTTTTTGCCCTATATATTAAATCGGTAATTAATGACAATTAAAGAGAAAATTCAGCCTGTAAATGCAAAGTTTCGCTTTTTGTTTCCTGTCTTTACATGATGCAAAGGCAATATTGATACAGTG
>JANLQE010000311.1:0-14009 GCA_031367625.1 Bacteroidota bacterium | reverse complement strand
CCCAGTTCAAGAAAAATATTATCCTCTGTTTTTTCCTGAAAACCGGTATAGCTTACCGTTATTTTGTAAGGTCCGCCTACCCTAAGATTGGGTACCACAAAACTACCATCAGAATTACTGGTGATTATTTTGTTGATGCCTGCATTGGCATAAGAAATTTTTACGGTTGCTCCCGACAATGGCTTGTTGGATTTGTTTGAAACTACCCCACTCAGCGTGGCGGTTGTTACCTGAGATGTTGCATGTAAAGTAATAAGGCAGACTGATACTAAAAGTATTACCTGCAAAAGTTTTGGCTTCCTCATAATAAAATTGTTTAGTTTATAATTGGTATATGATTGTTGTAACTGTTTGCAAGGGTTATTGAAAAAACAGGTACAAATTTATATTAAAAATTTAAAATACAGATAACTCTTATACTTTCCAATTATTTAGGAGATAATCGTAAAAAAGTTAACATTGAAATTAAATATTACAAGTGAAGTGCTTTTAATACAATATTCTATTGCCTACTCTACCATGATTTTCTTCCCGGCCTCCACACTCAGATAGACTTCTTTTTTTCCTTTCAGTTCTACCAATATTGATTTGTCAAAGTCTTGAATTTCTTTAACTATAATCGTATCAGTTAAAGCAATGCCTTGTTTATCTAAGTATTTTAAAAATGAAGCGGTGTTGTCTCCAACCTTTACCACTTTTACTTTTTTACCAATTTCTGCTTCTGCTAAAATTTTGCCTTTAATGATTGGTATTCTACCATTTTTATCAGGTATAGGGTCGCCGTGTGGGTCAAAACCTGGGTTGCCTAAAAATGTAGCAAGCTCATTCAGTAATTTGTCAGATTGTATATGTTCCAATTGTTCTGCCACTTCGTGAACTTCATCCCATTTAAAGTTCAGATGTTCCACCAAAAAGGTTTCCCAAAGCCTGTGTTTGCGGATAACTTTTACTGCAGCTTTTAAACCTTCCTTAGTCAGTTTTGCGCCATCGCTACGGGTATATTCAATCAATTTTTTATCATCCAGTTTCCGCAGCATTTCTGTAACCGAAGCAGGATTTATGGTTAGCTTTTCAGCAATCAACTGGTTGCCAACCCTGCCTCCGGTATTATGTGTGGCAGAAAAAATGGCTTTGAGATAATTCTCTTCGGTAACTGATATAATCATAATGAGAGCAAAAGTAACGCTCTTTTTTCAGCTTCAATACTTACTGACTAAATTTTTATAAATGGTTATCCGAAAAAATAAAATTTGGGTAGCCTAAATAATATATTTATGTTTGTCGAATAAATGTTGTTAGTGATGAAGAAATCATTTTTGGTTATAAGCCTGATTGCAGGAATTATAGTGGTAATAGTTTCCTGCTCAAAGCTGGAACCTGCTGCCCCTGCCGAAGACCAGATATTAGATGGCACGGTGGAAGGATTGAATTATGCCCAGAATGCCCAATTTTTAGCGGGGGATAAAGCATTTAACAAAGAAATATTTACAAGGGAAACCGGGCTTGGGCCAGTGTTTGTAGCCACAAGTTGCCGCAGTTGCCATAACGGCGATGGTAAGGGGCACCCGTTTAGTACGCTTACAAGGTTTGGGCAAACAGACAGTACGGGCAACCAGTTTTTAAGCATGGGTGGCCCTCAATTGCAAGACAGGGCATTGCCAGGTTTTACACCCGAACATATCCCTGCCGGTGCAACCTTTGCAAACTTTACACCACCAGGCAATACTGGTTTAGGATTTATTGAACTGGTTTCAGATGCTGATATACTTGCAATGAGCGACCCTGACGATGCAAATGGGGATGGTATTTCGGGTGTGCCAAACTGGAACGGTGTACCAGGTTTTGTAACAGTACCTGTTAATGCTGCTACCAGAAACGGAAAGCATATCTGCCGCTTCGGAAAAAAAGGCGCTACGTTTAATTTACTGCAGCAGACTGTAACGGCATACAACCAGGATATTGGCATTACCTCCACATTTAATCCTTATGATGTTTACTCAGGAAACAGTACTGACCCCGAAATATCAGACAATACCATAAGAAATGTAACTGCTTATTTGCAAACCCTTAAAGCACCCATACAGCGAAACCAAAATGATGCAGATGTTATTGCTGGTAAGCAGCTATTTATAAGTGCCAATTGTTCAGGCTGCCATAAGCCGCAATTACAAACAGGGTTTTCGCCGGTTGAAGCTTTAAGCTACAAAACCTTTGCAGCTTACACTGATCTGTTACTGCATGATATGGGAGCAGGTTTGGATGATGGTTATACAGAAGGCACAGCCAAAACAAGTGAATGGAAAACGCCGCCATTATGGGGTTTGGGTCTTGCACCCAATTCACAGGGCGGACAATATTTTTTATTGCACGATGGCAGGGCAAAGAGTATTGAGGAAGCCATACAAATGCACGGCGGCGAAGCCAGCAATGCAAAAAATAATTTCAATGCACTTAACGAAGGGGAAAGGCAGAAAATAATTAAATTCTTAAAAAGTTTGTAGCACAATGGACAGGAGAAAATTTATAACAACAGGCTGTATCAATTGTATCAGTGGCGGTTTAATGTTGTCGCTTTTAGATAGCTGTTCTGCAGCAAAAATTTCTACAGCAACTATTTTAGGTTCTGATATGATTGTGTTGATGACCGATTTTGAAATAAATAAAGGCGATGCAAAAGAATTTAAAAAATACTTAGTTGTGCAAAATGACAAGTTGCAGTACCCGGTTTGTATTTACCGTTTTGATGAAAATAATTACCAGGCTTTATGGATGCGTTGCACACACCAGGGAACAGAGTTGCAGGTATTTGGCGATAAGCTGCAATGCCCTGCACACGGCAGCGAATTTAGTAACCACGGCAAAGTAGAAAACGGACCCGCCAGCACCTCATTAAGAACTTTCCCTGTAACCATTACCAATGACCAGCTAAAAATATCATTGAAATGAAATTGACATATTTCCTGCTTATTTCTTGTGTAATCATCAGCTTTTCTGCTGTTGCACAAATAGATCCAGATCTTTTAAGGCGGGTACCAAAAGACACAACAAAGACAACTTTAAATATGGATGCCATTTATAACCGCCCTGCTTTACAGGCTGGAAAACTGCCGGTTTCATTGGGCGGTTATGTAGAAGCCAACTGGCAGCATCTGGGTACAAATGGTATTTCAGAAGGTCATCAATTTCAATTCAGAAGGCTGAGCATATTTATTTCTTCAAGCATTTCCAGGCGGATTAAATTTTTATCCGAGATAGAATTTGAACCTGCCGAAAAAGAAATTGCTGTTGAGTATGCTGCTATAGATGTAGAGTTTCATCCGCTATTAAATTTAAGGGCAGGTATGATTGTAAACCCCATTGGCGCATTTAACCAAAACCACGATGGACCCAAATGGGAATTTACCGACCGACCTGTTTCTGCCACACAATTGCTGCCTGCAACCTGGAGCAATGCCGGGTTTGGTTTGTATGGAAAGTATTATAAAAAAGACTGGATGTTTGGGTATGAATTTTATTTAACCGGTGGCTTTAATAATTCCATTATTGAAAACAACCAAAACAAAACGTACTTACCTGCTGCAAAAAAAGATGCACAACGCTTTGAAGCAAGTGCAAGCGGAGAACCTTTGGTAACTGGTAAGATTGCCGTTAAAAATACAAAGGCTGGCGAAATTGGTTTGAGTTACATGGGTGGTGTTTACAACAAATGGCAGGAGGATGGTTTGATATTGGATAAAAAAAGAAGATGCGATGTGGTGGCAGTTGATTTTAATACTACCATAAAAAAAACAAGCACCACTATCATCAGCGAATTTGCCTGGATTTTTGTGAATGTTCCTGAAACTTACACACAACAATTTGGCAATAAACAGCGGGGTGGTTTTATGGATATTGTGCAACCCGTTTTAAAAAAGAAAATATTGGGTTGGGATGATGCCGTTCTAAATCTTGCCTGTCGTTTGGAGTATGTAGATTGGAACGTTGGCCGGTTTAAACAAACAAGTGGTAACATTGCTGATGATTTATGGAGTATGATGCCTGCCATAAGTTTCCGGCCTAATTCACAAACCGTTTTCCGTTTAAATTACCGCATTCAAAAGCAACGGGATTTGTTGGGTAACCCGCCTGCAAATACTGCCGGGTTTAGTTTTGGAATTTCAACTTACTTCTAAAAGCAATAGTAATTATCGGCTTCCGCTGTTATTTGTGTTATTAATTTTACCTATCACATTTACCTGTATAAAGCCCTTTAAAAATAAGGGCGCTACTTCTCCGCATACAAATTACAATTATTTTTTGCTTATTTTTAAGCCAGTGAGAAAACAGAAAAAAAATATCTTTAAAACAATTTTCAATTTAAGAAAAACAGGTACTGGTGTTACTCATTTCAGTAATGCCCGCATGTTAATTGAGCGTAAAATAGAATTAAGAAAACTGGGTGTAGATATTTTTTTAGTTTGCCTCGGTATTTTATCTGCCGGCTTTGGCCTGAAAAGTTTTTTACTTCCTAACAATTTTTTAGATGGCGGAGCTACTGGTATTTCCCTGCTGATAAGTGAACTTACCGGCACAAGCCTTTCATTGCTGCTGATATTAATAAATGTTCCATTTGTAATTTTAGGATATTATATTTTAGGCAGGCAGTTTGCCATAAAAACTGCATTTGCTATTGCAGGCCTGGCCTTATGTGTAGCCGTAATGCCGTATCCTCAAATTACACATGATAAATTATTGGTAGCAGTTTTTGGCGGATTTTTTCTGGGTGCAGGCATTGGCCTTTCTGTCAGGGGCGGCGCCGTAATTGATGGCACAGAAGTTTTAGCCATCGCATTAAGCAAAAAATCGGGGCTTACCATTGGCGATGTAATTTTAATTGTAAACATCAGCATATTTTCTTTGGCCGCATGGCTGATCTCTGTAGAAACCGCTTTGTACGCCATGCTTACCTACCTGTCTGCTTCTAAAACCGTAGATTTTATTATAGAAGGCATTGAAGAATATACCGGCGTAACCATCATTTCTTTAAAAGCAGACCGCATTAGAAATATGATCATAAATAAACTGGGGCGTGGCATTACGGTGTATAAAGGAGAACGGGGTTTTGGAAAAAGCGGGGAAAAATTTTACGATATGAAAATAATTTATACCATCATCACCAGGCTGGAAGTAAATAAATTAAAAGTAGAAATTGAAAAAATTGATCCCAATGCTTTTGTGGTGATGAGCAGCGTAAAAGATATGAAAGGCGGTATGATAAAGAAAAGGGCGATGAAAGATTAAATTTATTTTATGACACTTACAAAACTTTTTAATGAATTTTTTAAAAGTGAAAAAGCCGGCGGATTAATTTTAATTGCCTGTACCGTTTTTTCATTACTGATAGCCAACAGCAGTCTGCAGCAGGGATATATAAATTTTTGGTTAACCCATATAGGCGGCCACAGCATTACGCACTGGATTAATGATGGGCTGATGAGCATATTTTTTTTAATGATAGGGCTGGAGCTGGAAAGGGAAATTTATGCCGGCGAATTATCCAATGTAAGAAATGCTTTACTGCCCATTATAGCTGCAATAGGCGGCGTACTGGTGCCTGCAGGCATTTACCTTTTTTTTAATTATGGCACCAATACACAAAACGGTGCAGGCATACCAATGGCTACCGATATTGCATTTGCCATTGGCATACTGGCTTTGCTGGGCAGCCGTGTGCCAGCCTCGCTAAAAATATTTTTAACCGCATTGGCAGTTATAGATGATATCTGTGCCATTATTGTAATTGCTATATTTTATTCTACCGGTGTTTCTTTTATTTACCTGGGTATTGCATTGGGCATTTTTGGTTTATTATTATTGCTGAACAGGTTAAAGATCCGCAACCTTATTATTTATTTAATTGCGGGCGTAGCCATGTGGTACTGCATGTTACACTCAGGCATACACGCTACCATTGCAGGTGTACTGCTGGCGTTTGCTATCCCGTTTGGTAACGGAGGCGAAAAATCAAGCTCATACATTTTGCAACATGCCCTGCATAAGCCCGTGGCATTTTTAATATTACCCCTTTTTGCATTGGCCAATACGGGTATTGTATTTGAGCACAATTTTACGCAGGGTTTATTCTCAAACGAAAGTATGGGCATTATAACCGGGCTGGTAATTGGTAAGCCTGTTGGGATTTTAATTTTTGCCGGAATAGCAGTGTTAACAGGCATTTGCGTTCTTCCTGAAGATTTAAAATGGAAACATATCATTGGCGCAGGAATGCTGGCGGGCATCGGGTTTACCATGAGCATTTTTGTAACCCTGCTGGCATTTACAAATAATACTGATATTGCAACGGCTAAGATCGCCATTATTTTTGCTTCCCTGGCTGCTGCTGTTTTGGGGTTGATTTGGCTGCATTTTATTCTGAAAAAGAAAGCATAGCGAATTTTATTTTTTAAGAAACTGGCGGCGCTGTTTTAGAATGCCGGGGAAAGTTTGCGGCTGTTACCTTATCATAACTGGCATCGTAATTTTTGTGCATAGTTCCCATTAACCTGTCCCAGAAAGTAAAATACAGGCCATAATTTTCTTTAAAATACTGGTGGTGCATATTATGATTTACCGAGGTATTAAACCATTTGCCAATGGGATGACGGTTAAAATTTTTCGGGTACAATTCAAAGCCCAGGTGCCCATACACATTATAGGCCGTCATAAAAATGAGGAAGAAAAATAAATGAACGGGATGTACCGGAATGGTAAAGGCAAAAACATAAACGATGGCAGACTCCACAACTGCTTCTGCCGGGTTGAAAGAAAAAGAAGCCCAGGGAGAAGGATTGGTACTCTTGTGATGAATGACATGAAATATATTAAACAGTTCCGGATGATGCATCATGCGGTGTGTCCAGTAAAAATAAGTATCGTGTATCAGCAACATCAGCGGAAAAGCCAGCCAGAAATAAAGCAACCCATGTTTATGTATATCGCTGTAAATAGTAGTGTGCGGCTTTACAAAAGAAAGATTAAGCACCAGCGGCACCAGCGCAAAAAATACAAACGTAATGCAGGAATAAATAATTTCCCGCTGGTAATCTTTATTGGCAGGCCAGCGCTGCTGAATTTTATAAAAAATATTTTTATGTTTCAGCAAAATATAAAATATACCAAATGCCACACCCCCAAGCACTGCATAACGTATGATGCTGAAAATAAAAACATATACAACCTGGCCCCAGGGACTTAATGGTAAAAACATAAAAAGGATTTATGATTTTGATGTATGATGTATGATTTATGATTTGTACAATCCATAATGGAATTTACTTTTCCTTTTCACTTTCTTTATTAACCTTAACCATTGCCTATTGCCCATTGCCCTTTTCCTATTGCCCTTTGCCTATTGAATTATTCACTTAAAATATATCTCCGTAGCTCCATACCCGTACAAAGGATGAAACTGGTTTACAAAAGATTTTACCTCATCTTTCAACCGCAGGCTTTCATGAATTTCATCTCTCAGTTTCCCCTCTCCCACTCCGTGTATCACAATAAACTGGTGCAGGCGGTGTGTAAGGGCCAGCTCATAATATTTTTCAAACTCATTTAACTGCATGGTCAGTATCTCAAAATTACTCAGGTGCTTCCAGCTATCGGTTAGTTTTTCTATGTGCAAATCTACCACAGACCTTGCCGGGGGAAGGTTTTGCAAGGTTTTAGATGCATCATACATTCTATAACCTGCATTGCCAAGGCTGCTTAAATCCACTTTTTCTTCATCTATTTTATCAGGATAATCAGTAAACAGTTCATAAGCAAAGGAAGGTTCATTCTTCAACTGTGTTTCTTCAATTTTTTTAAAAAGCTGTTTTGCTTTTAATTTTAACGATGCTTCAAAAAACAGTGCTTTCTTTTTATTTTCGTTTGCAAGAGAAAATTCAAAATCAAATTTTGGGTTATCACTCATGTCTTCAAAACTTACATCATGCAGATAAAAATCTGCAAGGCCATCTATGCTGCTCTTTAACTGAAAATTGGATTGCCCTCCAAAAAATAAATTATAATCAAAATTGTATGCTTCCTCATTTTGATTAATAAGATAGATCTTTAATTTTTCTACTACCTCGTCATCAAATACATCTTTATCAAATACCGGCATAAAGTTTAAGAAAACGCCATCCCCTGTTTTTTTCTTTGGCGCAGTTTTTTCTTTTGGTACATCATCTACATAAATCTTCTTTTTTTCTACCGGTTTTTTTTGGGTAAACATTTTAAAGTAAGGGAAATCTATCTGATCCATATATGCCGGAAACTTTACGCCACGTACTTCAATCATCACCATTTTATCGTTAATGATATCTATTACTTTTCCTTCTTCATCAGAATGAAGCACAATTATTTTATCGCCAATTTCATATTTCATTTTTGTAGCCTTAAAATTTTTTATTTGTTTCACACAAAGAAGTAAAGTTTGTAAAGACACAATAGAGGTTGTATTCCTTTGCGCCCTTTCATTTTTCTTGTTGTTTGGGTGAAACCTATTTTTTAACACAGGGTCTATAATCTGCTTCAATAAAAGATGATAAAGGTATGCCGTACAAGTGAGTTCCGGTTGCTATTGAAACAACGATGTTGAGAGCAGAACAAATGCCGGTAACAAAAAAATCAATTACCTGTCGCCAGTTTACTTTTTCTATACCCGTATAAAAAATAAATCACCAAACCAATGGCCAGCCAGCTAAGGAACCATGCCCAGTTGCTCTTGCTCATACCGGTAAGCAGATACATACAGGTAATAACACCCATTAATGGTATAAGCGAATATTTTTTTACAAATGTTACCGCAGCCAGCACCAGCGCAAATGCCCAGAAAATGAGGAGGGAAATATTGGGCAGCGCTACATCCATAAAAGTTTTTTTGCCGGCGACATATTCTTCATTGGCAGAAAAATCGAAATTAAACAGATCTGTAAAATACGTGCCGGACAGCAGGTGCGCCACAACCATTGCGCCGATGATGATGATGGGAAAAATATATTGCCCGTTGATGAACGGGATTTGAAAACGCCCGGCTACTTTTTCTTTGCGGGGAATTAATAATACACCGCCGCATACCAGCACAAAAGCAAACAGCGTGGCAATGCTGGTAAAGTCCAGCACAAAAGTTTTATCTGTAAAAAAAATTGGTATGCCTACTACCAGGCCGGTAACAATGGTGGCAAAAGAAGGGGTCTTGTATTTTGGATGAAGTTTTTGAAATACTTTCGGCATTAGCCCATCACGGCTCATGCTCATCCATATACGCGGCTGCCCCATTTGAAAAACAAGCAACACACTCGTCATGGCAATTACGGCAGCAATGGCTACAAAGAACTGCATCCAGCCAACATTTAAATTTTGTTTTTCAAAAATAAATGCCAGTGGGTCTCCCACCCCATCAAAATTTCTGTAGTTAACTGCGCCGGTTAAAACAAGCGTTAATAAAATATATACCACGGTGCAGATTACCAGCGAATATATCATGCCTCTTGGTAGATCCCGTTGCGGGTTTTTACTTTCTTCGGCCAGCACACTCACTGCATCAAACCCAATGTAGGCAAAGAATACACCACTTACTGCGGCCATTACGCCACTAAATCCATTGGGCATAAAAGATTTTACGCCCGCATCATTTGCCGGTGCCCAGTTAAAAGTAAGCCCCTTGGAAAAAACTAAATACCCTCCTACTAAAATGACCAGTGTAACCACAATCATTTTTAAGATCACCATTACATTGCTGAAATTCCGGCTCTCTCTGATACCTCTAAAAACCAGTGCTGTTATCAGCAGGTTGATGATGATAGCGGGCAGATCAAAGATTATTCTTAAGCCCCCAACAACCGGTGCATTGTTCCAGGCATCTAACACCTCTTTGTTAGTGCTGCCAGCATCAATTGCGTGTTTGGCTTCCATGTAACTGGTAGATAAATATTCGGGAATATGCATATTAATCTTGTTCATCAGCGAAGTAAAATAATCGCTCCAGCTATAGGCCACATAAATATTACCGATAGAATATTCCATTATTAATGCCCAGCCAATTACCCATGCAAACAATTCGCCAAAGCTTGCGTACGCATACGTATATGCACTACCGGCTACGGGTATGCGGCTGGCAAATTCTGAATAACAAAATGCAGTAAAAGCACAGGCCACAGCAGTAATTACAAACAATATTACCACGCCCGGCCCACCATGAAATACAGCACCACCCAGGCTGCTGAAACTACCTGCACCCAATATTGCGGCTATTCCAAAAAACGTAAGATCTTTTACGGTTAGTACTCTTTTTAATCCGTCGCCGCCGTGGGTATCATCTGCACCTTCTGCTAAAATGCTGGATATATTTTTTCTTCTGAATAAAGAATTAGCCATACTGGTTGATTATTTAAAAAGTAAAATAGGGAAATATTTGCGTACGCGGATAAAAATTTAGGGATAACACGAATTAAATTGAGTTACACGAATTAAAAAAATTACACGAATTACACGAATTAAAACTGGCAGTTTTATAAACGGCCTGAGTACCGAATAAAAAGATCGTGTAATTCGAACAGGGCTTGGCGTTGTTAGGGGATTTGAAAAACTTCCACCCGCAACCGCTGCTGATGTTTTGCTGATGTACAAGATAAGATAAAATGCTTCACCGATTTTTGTACTGCCCGAACAACTGCTGCAATGTTGTTGCTGATGAAGATAACAACGTCATGCCCCAATAACGCCAAACCCAATCCTATCTCACGTTTCTTGGTTTTCATTTAGTTTTTTAGTCTTTGGAGAATTAAGGAAGAAAAACTTTTGACTCCTGTTCTTATACATTCTTCATCAACTTTAAAATTCGGAGCATGATTCATTGCTATAATTTCTTTTTCAATGTTAGAACCACCAAGAAAGAAGTAAACACCAGGTATTTTTTCTTGAAAATATGTAAAATCGTCATTAAAAAAAGGGACTTGACCATAATCTGTAACGACGAACCCTTTTCCATAAATATTGTCAAGTGTTTTTACCGCAATACCCGTTAATTTTTTGTCATTAATAACTGTAGGGTTTTCTTGCACAAATGAAACAGAAAGTAGTTGGTCTTTATAATTGCTGGCTTCTATTACTTGTTTTATTTTAGGGATAATTTCTTTCACATTAGATGAATTGGTCTCGTATAAATTCGCTTCTAGGAAGAGTTCATTATTTTCAGAGTAACTTGTAAAATTATCATCCATTATCAAGTAATCTTTAAAAATTGTATTGAGGTTCATAAGCCCAATTTTGGGGTCACCAATATTTTGTATTTCCCAAGGCTTACTGTCAGTTTTAGCTCGGGATAAAAGGCTGTGGATTTTTTTTGTAAGTTCATTTGCTTTTTCATTGGTCAACACATTTTTAAGTTTGATTCTTATCCTTTTTTGATATGCAAACATTTCATTCGGCTTAACCATTATTTGTCCAACTGGTAATGCTGTTACATGTAATCCATAAATTTCATCAGGGTTTATTTTGGAAAGCAAACTGTTTTCAATCATACTTTTTGCTCCAGTAAAAGTTTCTTCTTCAGGTTGAAAAATAAAATATACCGTTCCATTTAACGATTCTTTATTTTTTGCTAAGACTTCAGCTATTCCTAGTGCAATTGCCATATGTATGTCGTGACCGCAACCATGCTGAACGTCTTTTACTTTAGATTTGAAATCAACTTTATCAGGAAAGTCATTTGGAAGTGCGTCCATTTCGGCTCGCCAAGCAATTTTCTTACCTTTTTTAGCTCCTTTTAAAATGCCAACAACGCTATATCCGTAGATGTCTGTTTTAACTTGAAGTTCCAAGCCCAACAAATATTGTTTTATGATTTCTTGTGTTTGTTTTTCCTTACCTGACAATTCAGGGTTTTCGTGAAAGTTCCTTCTAACTTCAACTAACTTATCAAAAATTTTGTCAGTTTCAAGTTTAATAGATTCTTGAGTTTTACTCTTCTTTTGTTGACTAATAACAAGTTTTTGTTGGCAACTAACAAGAATTATAAATAGAAACGATAATACAAATTGTCTATTCATTTTAAGTATTGAAATGGCCTCCAAATGTCAGCTAACGAACAGGGTTTTGTGCAGTTAGGTTTCATTTTGCTGCATGATTTGAATATAGTTTTCAATTAATTCTGATATACATTTTCGTAAATTTTCAATCCTCATCATTTGAATTTCTGCAAGAGTTACAATCTCTTTTCCAAATAAATTTAAATTTTCTGGACCACCAACAAGTATTATACCTTTCTTGTTAATATTCAAAACTCCTACAGAAGCATACCCTTTATGAGTAATAGAATCCCTAATTGATTTGCGATTCCCATCTGAGAGTACAAAATCAAATAGGGGTAAATATTTTTCGATTGTTAGAATTATATTTTCAGTTTCATTGGGTTTGTTTAATTTTTTTAAGTTTTCTTTTAGAGTCCTAAATGAATTAAAATTATTTTTGAAATAAGCACTGATACCAATGGCAAGATAATCTAACAGTCTTCTATAAGCTAAAATAAATGATTGATACTCGAAATCCCACCTTAGAGTATTTCCGACACCTATTCCTTGTCCGTTTTTTAATGTCTCAATCAATTTACTTTCTATAATAACATTATGGGCATCTTTTTCTAAATTTTCTAAATTCACATAAGAATACAATACACATGCATAAGCATTCTGAACATCCCCTAAAATTGAATTACAAATTTTATTGTACCAATTGTTTAATCTTTCATCTTTTCTCCAAATTTTTAAAAATTCTGGTTCTGGATTGGTTATAAAACCATGAAATTTTAAAAAAGGTTGCTTTAAATTTAAATCTAGTTTAATTCCTAAAATGTCATCTAGTAATTGTAAAGTTTTCCATTGCAATTCTTCCATTTTTCCTATTTGAAGTTGACGCTATATTATTGAAACGGCTGTCTAATTGCACATAACGATTTAATTAGTGTAATAAAAATGTCTTTGCATTTGTGTAATATCTTAGTGCTCTCTTTGTAATATATATTCAGCTAAATTTTGCAGTTCGGTTTTACGGTTATGCATTACCGCTACATCTTCCAGGTGCTTCATGGCAACACCGTAGTATTTTTCTTTTAATGCAGCGGCCCATTGCGCTACTTTGCAGTCTGTAAAAATCTGCAAAACTTTTTCTACTTTATCTGCCGCAGTGCTGTTCATTAAATTATTTAATGCTGATTTTTGCAGTGCTGTTGCTACATCCATGGCATGGATCATTAAAAACGTTTTTTTGTTGGCAAGAATATCACCACCCGTTTGTTTGCCAAATTTTTCGGGGTCACCAAAAGCATCTAAATAATCGTCCTGCACCTGAAAGGCAATGCCCAGATTTTTACCAAAAGCATACAGGTGCTGCTGATTGCCAAGGCCTGCTCCGCCCAATATGGCGCCCGTTTGCAGGCTGCTGCCAAGCAACACCGATGTTTTTAAGGAGATCATATTTACATACTCATCTAAACTTACGCTGGCTTGTTTTTCAAAATCCATATCAAGCTGCTGGCCTTCGCAAACTTCTTTTGCTGTTTTATTAAAGATGGCCACCACTTTTGGCAGGTATAATGGTTTTATTTTACTCAGGTATTCATACGCTCTTACAAACATTACATCGCCGGCAAGCAATGCAGTACTTTCGCCGTATTTTGCATGCACGGTTTGTTGCCCACGCCGCAGGGGCGCTTTGTCCATTATATCGTCATGTATTAAACTGAAGTTGTGAAAAAGTTCTATAGCTGCAGCGGCATTAAAAGTATCTTCATCTATTTTTTCAAACAATTCGTTGGCCATGTAAACCGCTGCCGGCCTTATTCTTTTGCCTCCAATACCCAGAATATATTGTGCGGGGTCATACAAAGTTTTTGTATGATCCGGAAAATGACGAACATTAAATTTTTCTTCGAAGAGTGCAGACAATACTGTAAAAGAATGCATGAAGAGAGTTATGATTTTTGATTT
>JANLQE010000373.1:0-14237 GCA_031367625.1 Bacteroidota bacterium | reverse complement strand
AGGAGAATCTGCCTTAAAGCTTATGGAGGACAATAATCTTTTCCCCCGCCAGAAAAAAAATAATTTACTTTTTCCTTCTGATAAATTGCAGTTAGAGTTTGTAAAACCTTCCGTAATTCAAAGGTTTTCAAAAGATGAAATAAAAGAAATTGTCAAAAATTCCTTTGACAGAAATTCTTTAAAAAATATTCCTTTTGAATTTGCCATCACTGAAAACTCTTTAATGGGCGATCAGATGGTGACTGAAAACTTTTTTAAATATTACCTGGACTCTGCAAATAATATTAACCGCATGGTTTTTTTACAGCCTGCAAGTGGCAGCAACCTGGAAAATTTATCCAAAGAAGAATTTTTAGTGATCGTAGTACCACATCAGCGTTCCATCGTTTTAAGAGAGATTGGCTGGTTTATTTTGGGTGCCATATTTTTTACCATAATTATTACCACGGCATTTTTTGTTACCATCCGTACGCTGCTCAGGCAAAAAAAATTAAGCGAAATAAAGTCTGATTTTATCAATAATATGACGCATGAATTTAAAACACCTTTGGCAACTATTTCTCTTGCAGTAGATGCCTTAAAAAATGAAAAAGTAGTGGCAGATAAGGACAAGACAAATTATTTTACCGGCGTAATAAAAGAAGAAAATAAGCGTATGAATAAGCAGGTAGAAACCATACTGCAGGCCGCATTACTGGATAAACAGAAAGTGCAGCTGAACCTGAAAAAATCTTCTGGTCATGCGCTAATAACCAGCGCACTTAATAATATTGCCCTGCCAATAGAAGAAAAAAACGGCAAATTGATTTACAACCTGGATGCAACAAAGGATTTAATAATGGCCGATGAAGTACATTTTACCAATTTTATAAATAACCTGCTGGACAATGCTGTAAAATATTCAAAAGAAAATCCTCAAATAAAACTGACCACATCTAACATTGGCAACAGTTTAAAAATTAAAATTGAAGACAATGGTATAGGGATGAACAAAGAAACCCTTAACCGGATATTTGAAAAATTTTACCGTGCACACACAGGCAATGTACATAATGTAAAAGGTTTTGGGCTGGGCCTTAGTTATGTAAAATCTATGGTAGAAGCTCACCGGGGAACCATCAAAACAGAAAGCACTTTAGGCAAAGGGAGTTGTTTTATTATAACTGTGCCATTGGCAAAATAACAGTTATCCACTCCTATTCACATCTATCCACATAAAATTCACATCAACAAACTACCATAACCGGCTTAAATACATATTCTGTATGGGTTAAAAGATGTGGATAAAAATGTTTCTTTAAAAAAGTGTCATAAAGTGGGAAAAAGTGTTATTTTGTGTCTAATACTTAATAATCAACTTAATTTCCTTCATGATCAGCTTCCTGGGCGAGTATGAATCAACCATTGATGCAAAAGGCCGTTTCCTTTTGCCGGCCGGCTTTAAAAAGCAATTGCCGAAGGATGATGCTGCCCAATTTGTAATAAACAGGGGCTTTGAAAAATGCCTTACGCTTTATCCACTACAAAGCTGGAAACCCATATTTAACCAAATAAGCGAACTGAATGATTTTGACTCAAAAGCCAGGGAGTTTCGGCGTTACTTTTTAAATGGCGCTACACAACTGGAAGTAGATGGGGCCGGCCGGATTTTGCTGCCAAAAAATTTAATGGAACATGCTTCACTGGAGAAAGATATTGTGTTGGTTTCTGCACTAAACAAAATTGAGATCTGGGATAAAAATAAATACCAACAGTTCTTTGAATCATTCACACCAGAATCATTTAGCAATCTGGCTAATGAAGTGATGAACAAAAATGCAGATAAGCCGAACAGTTGATATTATGGAAAACTCAAATAAAAAAAAGAGTTCTGACAAATCAACTGATGAAACGGGTATTTATCATACACCCGTTTTACTCAGCGAAGCAATGGAAGCATTGGATATAAAACCCGATGGTGTATATGTTGATTGCACTTTTGGCGGCGGCGGACACAGCGTTGCTATTTTAAAACACTTAAGTAACAAAGGAAAACTGATTGTTTTTGATCAGGATGAAGATGCTAAAAAGAATGTGCCGGAGGATAACAGAATAATTTTTGTTCCGCAAAATTTCAGACACCTGCAGCGGTTTTTAAGATTGCATAAGCAAATACAGGTAGATGGAATCCTTGCAGATCTGGGTGTATCAAGCCACCAGTTTGACGAAGCCTCAAGAGGTTTTTCTACCCGCTTTGATGCATCGCTTGACATGCGGATGGATAACCGGCAAGCCATTACAGCAGCGCATGTATTGCAAACTTTTACAGAGTTGCAACTGCAAAAAATGCTGGAAAAATATGGAGAAGTTACCAATGCAAAAACCCTGGCCAAAACAATTGTACAACAAAGAATGATTGCGCCATTTACAACCATTAACCGTTTTAAGCAGGCAGTACAACAGGTAGTAAAGGGAAATCCAAATAAATATTTTGCACAGGTTTTTCAGGCATTAAGGATAGCTGTAAATGACGAAATGGGCGCATTGAAAGATATGCTGGAACAATCGGTACAATCATTAAAGCCTGGCGGAAGAATAGCAGTAATCACTTTCCATTCTTTAGAAGACAGGATGGTGAAAATTTTTTTTAAACAGGGTTCATTTGAAGAACAGGAAGTGGATGATGTTTATGGCACAAAGCCACAAAGCCCGCTGATAGTGGTTTCTAAGAAGCCAATCATTCCCGGCGATGGCGAAATAAAAATAAATTCACGGGCAAGAAGCGCAAAATTGCGCATTGCACAAAAAAAATAATGAGCCAGGAAATTAAAAATATTGAAACAATACAGCAAAGTAAAAATGACTGGAGACGGTTATTTAATTATAAATGGATAGTTAAGAATATTCCTTTTTTTCTGTTCTTAGCCGGGCTGGCCGTGTTATATATATACAATGGTCATCATGCAGATAAGCTGATTAGAAAAATAGGAACAAGTGAAAAAAATATTAAGGAGCTGGAGTACGAATACAAAACCGTAAAGAGCGATGTTATATTCAGAAGCAAGGCCAGCGAACTCGTAAAGGCTGTAGAGCCATTGGGTTTAAAAGAGCAAAAATTGCCACCGGTGCTTTTAACTGTATCAGAAAAAAAATAATTTTTTAAAAAATAAATAAAAGCGGCTCATTAGTTGGAAATAAAAAAAGACATATTATGGAGAGTGTATTTGTGCTTCCTGTGCATAGTACTGCTTTCTGTATTTGTGATTGGAAGAGCCATTTATATTCAGCGGGTGCAGGGTAGTTTTTGGAAAAGCATGGGAGACAGTTTGCATTTAAAATATTTACCCATTGATGCAGAGCGAGGCACAATTTACAGTGAGGATGGAAATATGCTGAGTACATCGGTTCCTATTTTTGATGTGTATGTTGATTTTGGTGCAGATGGGCTGAGAGAAAAGCAAGGCAAAAGATTTAAAGATAATTTAGATTCTCTCAGCATGAGGCTGGCAAATCTTTTTAAAGATAAGACAACTGCAGCCTACAAAAAAGATCTGCAACTGGCATATAAAAACAAAGACCGCTATTATCCTCTAAAAAAGAAAATTTCTTTTGAAAAATATAAAGAGTTACGCAATTTTCCATTGGTAAGATTAGGTAGAAACAAAAGTGGGTTTATTATTGACCCAAGAGATAAACGCATAAACCCGTATGTGTTGCTTGCCAACCGCACAATTGGTTTATCGCGGCTTGATTCTACAAAAAATGTAGGACTGGAACTTACCTATGACAGTTTGCTGAAAGGTATAACAGGACAGCGTTTAATGCGGTATGCTGCCGGAACTTACATGCCGGTAGAGGGAGCAGAATTAGACCCTGTAAACGGAAAAGATATTGTAACAACACTGGATACTTACATGCAGGATGTGGCAGAAAATGCTTTAATGAAAATGATGGTGGGCAATAATTCTTTGCATGGCACAGCCATCGTAATGGAAACAGCCACCGGTAAAATTAAAGCCATTGCCAATTTGGGTAAGCAACCCGATGGAAATTATATAGAAGATTTAAATTATGGAATTGGTAAAGCCACAGAGCCAGGTTCTATTTTTAAACTCGCCACGCTAATTAGTTTACTGGATGATAAATATGTAACCATAAATTCTTTGGTTGATTGCGAAGGCGGTGTAAAACAATTTTATGGCCTGCGCATACACGATACACATCCCAATCACATACTTACCGTAAAAGAAGCATTTGCTGCCAGCAGCAATGTGGCTTTTGCAAAAATGGCTGATCAGTATTACCATAGTCAGCCATCTAAATTTATAAATCATTTACACGATTTCCGTTTAGATCAAATGACCGGAATAGATATCGTGGCAGCTTCCGGAAAACCAACCATAAAAAAACCAACTAACCGTAGCTGGGCCAATACAACCATTCCGTACATGGCGCATGGATACGAAGAATTGGTAACGCCATTACACATGCTGATGCTGTATAATGCAGTAGCCAATAACGGTAAAATGATGCAGCCGTACCTGGTAAATTCGGTAAGAGAATACGGTGTGGACGTAAAAAAAATATCACCAAAGGTATTGGTAGAAAAAATTTGCAGCGATGAAACATTGTCGCAGGTAAAGGAATGTTTAAAAGCTGTGGTGGATAGCGTACATGGTACGGCGCATAAAATTTTGTATGATACTGCTTACCCCATTGCCGGCAAAACGGGCACTGCGGTAACAGCACAGGATAACAAAGGATACAATAAAGGAAATAAAATTTACCAGGCATCTTTTATTGGGTACTTCCCTTCAGATCATCCAAAATATACAATGGCCGTGGTTATACAAAATAGTAATCAATCCAGGCTTATTTATGGGGCCGATGTTTCTGGAACGGTATTTAAAGAAATCAGCGACCGCATTTATGGCCGTTATCTAAGCAGCAACAATTTTACATCATCAGATATTGCAGATAGTTCGGCCTGTAATTCTTATGGTATGAAAACAGATCTGCAATCCATTTTTAATTTTTTAAATATCGGTTATAAAGATTCTGTTTCTTCCGGTTACTGGAGAAATATGCAGTTAAAAAATAATATTGCCAGTTTAAATGCACCTGTTTATTCAATAACACCTGCGGCTGTAACCCCCAATGTTATTGGCCTGGGATTGAAAGATGCGGTGTATTTACTGGAAAATAAAGGGATGAAAATAGCCGTATTGGGCAGAGGTAAAGTAATTAATCAAAGTATTGATGCGGGTACAAATTTTTCGAAAGGGCAAAAAATTTCTATTACGCTCAATTGAGCAAACAGCTATGTTAAAAGACCTTTTATATAAAGTAAAAATAATGGCCGTAAAAGGCAGTACAGATATTGCCATCAATGCACTGCAGTTAGATTCCCGTGCCGTAAAAACAGGTAATTGTTTTATTGCAGTAAATGGTACCCAGACAAACGGCCACGATTATATAAATGCTGCTGTAAAAAATGGTGCTGTAGCCATTATTTGTGAAGTAATGCCTACAGATATTGTTAATGGAATTACTTATGTACTGGTTGGCAACAGTGCAATAGCAGCAGGAAATATGAGCCATTATTTTTATGATCAGCCATCTGAAAATATAAAGCTGGTAGGCGTTACCGGTACTAATGGAAAAACAACCATTGCTACATTGCTGTACCAATTATTTTCATTGCTGGGATATAAGTGCGGATTGATTAGTACTGTTCAAAACCAGGTGGCAGATATTATTATACCGGCTACGCATACTACACCGGATGCGGTAAACCTGAATGCACTGCTTAAGCAAATGAAAGATGCAGGTTGCCAATATGTTTTTATGGAATGCAGCAGCCATGCTATTCAGCAACACCGCCTGGCAGGGTTGGTTTTTACAGGCGCCATATTCAGCAACATTACACACGATCATTTAGATTACCATAAAACCTTTGATGAATATATCCGTGTAAAAAAATCATGGTTTGATGAGCTGCCAAAAGCCGCTTTTGCCATCAGCAATGCAGATGATAAAAGAGGCACAGTGATGCTGCAGAATACGGGCGCTAAAAAATATTTCTACAGCCTTAAAACCCTGGCAAATTTTAAAGGTAAAATTTTAGACAACAGTTTTGCCGGCCTGCACATGATGGTAAATGAAACCGAGGTGCATTTTAAAATGATTGGTGAGTTTAATGCTTATAATTTATTGGCAGTGTATGCAGCAGCCATTTGCCTTGGGCAGCAGAAGGAAAATGTATTGCTCCTGCTTAGCAGCCTTACCGGTGCAGAAGGTAGATTTGATTATCTGCGGAGTAATCATGATAAAGTTGTTGGAATTGTTGATTATGCACATACACCAGATGCCCTGTTAAATGTATTGGCAACAATAAAAAATCTTCGCCAGGGAAATGAAAAAATTATCACTGTAGTGGGTTGCGGCGGCAACAGGGATAAAACAAAAAGACCGGTAATGGCAGCCGTAGCCTGCGAGTACAGCGATAAAGTAATTTTTACATCAGATAATCCACGTAAGGAAAATCCCCTGCAGATTTTAAAAGATATGGAAGCCGGGGTAAATGTGGCGGCAAAAAAAAAATATATAACAATAGAAGATAGAAGAGAAGCTATTAAAACAGCAGTAAGCCTTACCAATAAAGAAGATATCGTTTTAATTGCAGGCAAAGGGCACGAAAAATACCAGGATGTAAACGGAGTAAAGCATGAATTTGATGACAAAAAAGTGTTAGCCGAAATGTTTAAAATGTTAGAGAAATAAAAATTGAATTGTCGCAATTGACCATTAAAGAAATTACGGATTATAACGGATAAATAAATGTTGTATCACTTATTCAATTGGCTTGCAAAAGAAAACTTCCGGTTTCCCGGAAGCGGCCTTTTTCAGTTCATCACCTTCAGGGTGTTGCTGGCCATGATATTATCATTGGTGATTACAACGGTATATGGAAAAAAATTAATCCGCTTTCTGCAAAAAAAACAGTTAGGCGAAACAGTTAGAGACCTTGGCCTGGCGGGTGAGCAGCAAAAAAAAGGTACACCTACCATGGGTGGAATTATTTTAATACTGGGTATCATCATTCCTACTTTATTGCTGGCCAACCTGGATAAAGTGTATATCAGGTTAATGTTGCTTTGCACCGTATGGCTTGGTGCCATTGGTTTTATAGACGATTATTTAAAAATACGTGCCCGTAAAATTGCAAAAGAAAAAGGAATAGATTATAAAAAAACAGATGCAGATGGATTAGCCGGCAGGTTTAAAATTTTTGGACAGGTGATGTTGGGAATTATTGTAGGTGCTACACTTTATTTTAATAATAATGTAATTGTAGAAAGAGAAGTGTACAATCCGGATCTACAGTTTGTAAAAGATTCTGTTTTGCACAGGGGAGAAAAATTGATGGGTGATTCTTTTCATATTGTTAAACTGGATAGTAAGGAACACATTTTTGCAAAAGTAAAAACACCTATTACAACAATCCCTTTTGTAAAAAATCATGAGTTTAATTATGCCAGGCTTTTGCCAAAAAGCTGGGAAGATTACACTTATATTCTTTATATAATTGTAGTGATATTAATTGTTACCGCAGTATCTAACGGTGCTAATATTACCGATGGTTTAGATGGGCTTGCTACCGGCGTAAGTGCCATAATAGGTATGTGTCTGGGCATATTTGCTTATGTAAGCGGCAATATAAAATTTGCAGAATATCTTAATATCATGTACATACCCAACCTTGGCGAGTTGTCTATTTTTATTGCAGCTTTTGTGGGTGCATGTATTGGGTTTTTGTGGTACAACTCTTATCCGGCACAGGTTTTCATGGGCGATACCGGAAGCCTCGCATTGGGTGGAATTATTGCAGCCCTGGCAATCATCGTACGAAAAGAATTATTGATACCTATTTTTTGCCTGGTGTTTTTTGCAGAAAGCCTGAGTGTGATTTTGCAGGTGGCATGGTTTAAATACACTAAAAAAAAGTATGGCGAAGGGCGGCGTATATTTTTAATGAGCCCCCTGCATCACCATTACCAAAAATTAGGATATCATGAAAGTAAGATAGCAGTACGTTTTTGGATAATAACAATTTTATGTGTGGCTATGGCAATAGTTACACTTAAACTTAGATAAAGGATTATTGGAAAACCAACAACCTTGAATGGCACTGAGAGATTCAACGTTTTTCAATTATTAAAAACACAATGTCTGTGAAACCAACTAATACCCTTTAAATTCTATGCTGTTGAAGGACCATTTTTAATTGAGCTTAAATACCGGAATCAATGATGTCCTGTAGAGTCTCAATACTATTGAAAAACTATTTTTTATGTGTAGTAAAACACAGAGCAGTTATTTAAGATACCTGTTAAATTCTATGCTGTTGAAGAACCATTTTTAATTGAGCTTAAATACCGGAATAAACGATGTCCTGTAGAGTCTCAATACTATTGAAAAACTTTTTTATGTGTTTTAAAACACCATACCTGTGAAGCCTGTACATACCTGTTAAATTCTATGCTGTTGAAAGACCAATTTTTGTTTTAAAAAAAGAAGATTCGGAATAATGAAAAAAAGAATTGTCATACTGGGAGCTGCAGAAAGTGGCGTTGGTGCAGCTTTGCTGGCGCAGCAGCAGGGGTATGATGTATTTGTAAGCGATGCCGGAATTATTAAAGAAAATTATAAAACCGAGCTGTTACAACATGCTGTTGCTTTTGAAGAAGGCATGCATACAGAAGAAAAAATTCTTAATGCAGCAGAAATAATAAAAAGCCCCGGTATTCCCGAATCCAATGAGCTGATAAAAAAATTAAGAGCACATAATATTTCCATCATCAGCGAAATAGAATTTGCATTCCGGTATGCAGGCGGCAGTAAAATAATTGGCATTACCGGCAGCAACGGAAAAACCACCACCACTGCATTAATTTATCATATCTGCAAAACTGCTGATAAAGATTGTGCATTGGTAGGCAACATCGGTTTCTCATTTGCAAAACAGGTGGCTACAGATCCTAAGCCTTTGTATGTAGCAGAGATAAGTTCTTTTCAATTAGATGATATAAAAACTTTCAGGCCGGATGTAGCAGTGCTTACAAATATTACAGAAGATCATTTAGACAGGTACAATTACAATTTGGAAAATTATGTACACAGCAAATTCCGTATTACAGAAAACCAGACAGCAACAGATGTTTTTATTTATTGCCAGGATGATGAAACAACGATGAAATATATCAGTCACTATCCATTTAAATCAACACCAGCCCCCATTACCATGAAAAAAGAACTGCCACAAGGAGCCTATTTGACCAATGCTGAAATGCATCTCAAATGGAAGAATGAAGAAATGCAAATGAGCGTAGGGGATTTTGCACTTAAAGGAAAACACAATCAATACAACAGTATGGCTGCAAGTATGGCTGCAACGGCCATGGATATACGAAAAGAAAAAATACGGGAAGCATTACAAACTTTTGAAAGCCTGGAACACCGGATGGAACCTGCAGGTATGGTAAGAGGCGTGGAGTTTGTAAACGACAGTAAGGCTACCAATGTAAACAGCACCTGGTTTGCATTGGAAAGTATGACCAAACCCGTGATACTTATCCTGGGCGGAGTAGATAAAGGAAACGATTATACGCTTTTGAAAGAACTGGTAATAGAAAAAGTAAAAGCTATTGTGTGCATGGGTACCGATAATAGAAAAATACAGGAAGCCTTCGGCGATATTGTATCGCTGATGCTGAATACAGAAAATGCAAAAGAAGCAGTGGAAGCTGCCTTTCATTTTGCCAATAAAGGAGATGTGGTTTTGCTGAGCCCGGCCTGCGCAAGTTTTGATTTGTTTAAAAATTATGAAGACAGGGGCAAGCAATTTAAAGAAGCTGTAAAAGATTTATAAAGCCCATGTTGCACAATTATTGTTGCCAAATGGTATGCGGTAAAAGGGAGTGACACAAGAATGCTGAATAAAAACAAATGCTGGAAAACATAAATATAAAATCACTGTTTACGCCCGATTTTTCTAACATGGGCAGTAACCTGGTAAATAAAACCCGGGGCGACCGTGTTATATGGGCCATTGTAATTATTCTTACGCTGGCCAGTCTGCTGTTGGTTTACAGCAGTACCGGCTCTTTAGCCTACCGCATGAGCAAGAGTACAGAAAGTTATCTGTTTAAGCAGTTTGCATTCATCATGCTGGGGCTCATTATTATTTATTGGGCACATCGTATTAACTACACTATTTACTCAAGGGTAGCGCTTATTTTATTCTTAATTTCTATTCCTTTATTAATATACACACTGCTTTTTGGTGTGCAGTTAAACGCCGGCAGCCGATGGATAAAATTGCCGGTAATAAACATGACGTTTCAAACTTCTGACCTGGCAAAGCTTGCATTGTTTATGTACATGAGCAGGCAACTAAGCAGGAAGCAGGCTATTATAAAAGATTTTAAAAGGGGGTTTCTTCCCATTATTATACCCGTGGCAATAATTTGTTTACTCATTGCCCCGGCCAATCTTTCTACCGCATTGCTCATTGGCGGTACAAGTTTAATGCTCCTGTTTATCGGCAGGGTTAGTACCAAACATATTTTGGGTACGCTTGGTATTGCCCTGTTGCCCATCGTTTTATTAATTGCCATTGCCGTATCTACTTACGATAAGCAAAACCACGAAACAAAAAAATTGCCGGCAATACTTTCCATGGGCCGTATTCCTACCTGGATAGGCCGCATACAAACTTTTGTATATAGCAGCAAAGAAGATGATAACGAAAAATTATACCAGATAAACCAGGCAAAAATTGCCATTGCAAATGGCGGTTGGTTAGGCAGGGGGCCAGGTAACAGCCAGGCCCGTAATTTTTTACCGCACAGTTACAGCGATTTTATTTATGCAATTATTATAGAGGAATATGGCCTGCTTGGCGGCCTTGCAATGATATTAATTTATCTGTTGTTTTTATACCGGTGCATAAGAATTTATAAAAAATGCCCTTATGCATTTGGCGCTTTTCTGGCGCTGGCATTAAGTTTTACTCTGGTAATTCAGGCCATTGCAAACATGGGCGTAAATGTAAACCTGTTTCCAAATACCGGGGTTACATTGCCATTGGTAAGCATGGGCGGCAGTAGTTTTTTATTTACCTGTTTATCTATCGGTATTATTTTGAGTGTATCCCGAAATGTAGAACAGCAGGAAGGAAAATTAAGTGCAGCCCCGGTAACGACCGTTCAAAAAGAAGAAGAGAATGTATGATTTTTGGAACCGGCAGTGGATTATTAATTTAACATCGTTGTCCCGATAGCTATCGGGACTCACTTGTACAGCAACAATGAATGAGCATTGCAGAATAGGTTTTTAAAAAAATGCAGAGAGAAATATATTAATGAATGTTGGCAAAAAAATACAAACTTCAATGAACCCCCCGCCGGGGGGCAGGGGGGCTGATTCTATCATTATAGCAGGCGGTGGCACAGGCGGACATATTTTTCCGGCGATTGCCATTGCAAATGCAATAAAAAAATTATCACCACAAACAAAAATTTTATTTGTGGGGGCAAGAGGAAAAATGGAAATGGAAAAAGTGCCGCAGGCCGGGTACGAAATAAAAGGCTTGGAAATAGCGGGTTTCAACAGAAGTTCTTTGATAAAAAATATAGGGCTGCCATATAAACTGATAAAAAGCTTTTTTCAGGTGCGTACTATTTTCAAAGCTTTTAAACCTGATGCAGTAATAGGAGTGGGTGGTTATTCCAGCTTCCCGGTTTTGCGTTTTGCACAAAGCCAGGGCATAAAAACTTTTATACACGAAAGCAATTCTTTTGCCGGCAAAAGCAATATTTTTTTAAGTAAACGGGCTACCAGAATATTTACAGCATCCGCTGGGATGGAACATTTTTTTTCTGCTGCAAAAATATTGGTTACCGGAAATCCCGTACGGGAGAATATTGCGGCTAATAAAATTTCTAAAGAAGAAGCCCTCCGGTATTTTGGATTAGCAGCAGATAAAAAAACGGTATTAAGTATTGGCGGCAGCCTGGGGGCAAAAAGTATAAACGAAGCTATTGATAAGCATTTAGAAGATTTTGAAAATAATAATCTGCAACTGATTTGGCAAACAGGTAAACCTTATTTTGATAAAGCAACAGAGCGGATTAAGGGTAAAACAAATGTATTTGTAAATGATTTTATAAACCAGATGGAATATGCTTATGCTGCCGCAGATATTGTTATAAGCCGCAGTGGCGCCATGGCAATAGCGGAATTAGCTGTCGTAAAAAAGCCGGTTGTTTTTGTACCTTATCCATTTGCAGCAGAAGATCATCAAACTGCAAATGCAAAAGCTTTGGTAAATAAACAGGCGGCCAAAATGATAAAAGATGGTGATGCGTTAAATAAATTGGTGCCGGTTGTTATTGAATTGTCAAAGGATGAAGAAATGCAAAAAGAGTTAATGGAAAACATTGGCAAGTTAGGTGTGTGTAATGCGGATGAAATAATTGCAAAGGCAGTTTTAGCAAGTATTTAGTAAAGGGGTTAAAAGTAAGGAGAGTAGAAAAAGTAAATAAAGTAGAAAAAGTAAATAAAGTAAGTAGCTGTTTAAATTTAATTATAGAAATATCATAGCAGAGTTACTTTGTGTGCTTTGCGAAAAACTTTGCGCTCTTTGCGGTTAAAAATCAATACAAAACCGCAAAGTACGCAAAGAGTAATCTGAGTTACATTCTTGAACATCTTCTAAATAAAGTAAAAAAATCAGCGCTTAATTAATGAACGAAAAAAACAAAATATCACAGTCTTTTAAATTACCTCTTGAGGCGGGGGATGGTGCCATTTATTTTCTCGGCATCGGGGGAATTGGTATGAGTGCAATTGCAAGATATTTTAATTACCGTGGAATAAAAGTAAGTGGCTACGATAAAACCTCTACCACACTTACCAAACAATTACAGGCAGAAGGCATGCAGATACATTATGAAGATAATGTAACGCTCATTGATAAAAATGCAACGCTGGTGGTTTATACGCCCGCTATTCCGGCATCGCATACAGAGTTAAAATATTATCAGCAAAATAATTATACCCTGCTTAAACGCAGCGATGTTTTAGGATTAATAACGAAAAATAGTTTTAATATCTGCGTAGCAGGCACACATGGCAAAACTACCACCAGTGCAATGATAGCGCATATTTTAAGAGATACTGGTTATGGTGGCACTGCATTTTTAGGCGGCATTGCTACCAATTATAATACAAATTTCTGGTCGCAGATGCCGGGTGCACCGGCAAATATTAAAAAAAATGTTTGTGTGGTAGAAGCCGATGAATATGACCGTAGTTTTTTAAAATTAAGCCCGGATGTGGCCATCATTACCTCCATGGATGCTGACCATCTGGATATTTATAGAACAGCAGAAAATGTAGAACAGGCATTCATTGATTTTTCCACTAAAATAAAACCGGGCGGATGCCTCATACTAAAGCATGGATTAAAACGAACTGATGATTTTAAGGTAAAAGATATTTGTACTTATAGTATAACAGATAAAAAAGCAAACATCCATATTGATAAATTAAAAATTGAGAATGGGGCTTACCGGTTTGATGTAATTAATAATTATTGGACGATAAATAATGTAGAACTGAATATGGGCGGTATGCACAATATTGAAAATGCAATAGCAGCAATAGGTGTGGCAAAATACCTGAAAATTGATGATAATAAAATTAAGGAAGCAGTAAGTTCTTTTAAAGGCGTTAAACGCAGGTTTGAGTATATAGTAAAAAATGAGGACACTATTTATATAGATGATTATGCTCATCATCCGGAAGAATTAAGGGCTTTGATAAGCAGTGCTAAAGAATTGTTTCCGGCAAAAAAATGTACCGTAATATTTCAGCCACATTTATTCAGCCGCACCAAAGATTTGGCTGATGCATTTGCAGAAGTATTAAGCCTTGCAGACCAAACTGTTTTATTGCCCATTTATCCTGCAAGGGAATTACCGGTAGCAGGTGTAACGAGTGAAATGATTTTAAATAAAATGACGAATAAAAATAAATGTGTAAAAGAAAAAGCGGAATTAACAGAATGGATAAAAGAAAATAAAACAGCTTTGCTTATCACTGCCGGAGCAGGAGATATTGACACAATGATAGAACCCGTAAAGCAGGCACTTCTTGAAAAATAAATGAGTGTAAAAAAATTAAATATTAAA
>JANLQE010000284.1:0-14780 GCA_031367625.1 Bacteroidota bacterium | reverse complement strand
GTTTACGCAGCTCCGGGATGGTTTGTGTTACCGTAATCTGTAAAGGATGTGCCATTGTATATTTATTTAGTAGTCCAAAGGTAAAACAAAAAAATCCAATAAACAAATATTGGACTATTTATTATTTATAAATGGTATAAGTGATTCCCTTGGCTCTTACTTCCCATATATTGAGCAGGTATTGCCGATGGTGGGGAATTTTATATTCGTCCGCCCGGAACTGGTACTTGGCTTTTTGATGCCTTTTTCTACTTTGCTTTATAATTATAGGGGAAATACCCTTCCCATTTCCAAGGTGTAAATGTGTCGCCAATTAAGGTCTCCAAAAGTTCTTTGAATATTAATTCTCCATTAGCACTGTTTGTCATTATAATTATTGAAATTCCCTTGTCAATAAAGTTAATGTTATAATTTCTCCAGGCGTCATCGTGTCCTTCTTTGAAAAATGCTTTTCCATATTTACATTTCAAAAGTCCCCAACCAAGTCCGTAAGATAAATTTATTGCTTTATTTTCTGTTGTCGTTTCTTCTGTAATTGGTGGGAATTGAGTTTTTGAATGTATTTCAATTTGGGGCGAAATCATCTCCTCAAACAGTTTCTTATTTAGTCCTTTCCCTTGCGTAACATACTCTATAAATTTTGAGTTGTCTGCAATTGTTGTTACCATAGAACCGTTTGCTGCAGGGATAGTTCGTTTTTTTTTGGGATTAAGTTCACCGTTTTCAAGATGTCCTATTGCCACATTATCATCAAATCTGTCGTGCCATATATAACCTGTCCTTTTCATACCAATTGGGACAAACACTTTTTCAATGGCCAATTCTTCAACTGTCTTTTTGGTAATTTCTTCTTCCACTAATTGTAGAAGTTTCAACCCTTCCCCCGAGTAAGCATATTTCGTTCCCGGCGTAAAATAAATTCGTATTATTCCAAGTGTATCTTCAACTCCTGTTGTTGGATGAAGCCATCTTACATTTGGAAGTCCTGTTGTATGGCTTAAACACATTCTCGCTGTAATTAATTTCCATCTGTCGTCAGATTTGAGGTCAGCAAAATATTCATATTCAGAAATTGGTTTACTTAAATATTTGTAAAGTGGCTTATCTAAATCAATTATTTTGTCTTGCACTGATTTCATGGTCAGGTAACCAAAAACAGCTTTACTAAAAGATGCACCATACATAATTGAAGCAGTGTCTAATAACTCATTTTTAGGCTTGTTTTTATACCCATAGGATTTTATGAAAACTGTTTTTTTGTTATTTAGAATTGCCAAATCTACCCCTTGAACATTTGCTGTATCCATTAAACGTTTAACCGTTTGGTCAATTTCCGATGACAAAATTTTGCTGCCATCAAGTCTTGTAATTTGTTGATTTTGTCCAAATGCCAATTTGAATGAAAATAGAAGTCCAAGAAAGATTTTAATTTTCATAATTTGTCTGTTTAATGTTGAACGGTGCCGCTAATGGCATTACGCCTATCTTTTGTATTTTTCTTCCCCTGTGCTGAAAGGATAAGTGAGCTGCCTTAAAACTCCCATCTCACAAAAGCTTCCATTGCGGCATATTGTGTAAGGCCAAGCTGGGCGTACAGTTTGGCGGTATTGGCATTACGTTCTTCGGCACGCTGCCAAAATTCCCTGCTATCACTTCCCTGGAAGGGAACACTGTCTTTTTGTGATTGATGTATAAAAATTCCGTGACGTTTTTTTACTGCCTGGTCGGGGCTCATGGGTATAGCCATTTCTATTTCGGTAATATCCCACTCCTGCCATGCACCTTTGTATAGCCAGAGCCAGCAATCATTAACCCATGAAGCACCGCTGGTTTTTATTAATTTCAATGCTTCTATCACCACATCAAAACAAACTTTATGTGTACCATGTGGATCTGCAAAATCGCCGGCGCAATAAATTTGCTGCGGTTGTATTTCATTAAGCAGATCAACCGTAAGTTTTACATCTGCGTCACTCATCGGGTTTTTTTCTATGGTGCCGGTTTCGTAAAAAGGTAAATTCTGAAAATGAATCTGATTATCTTTTAGTCCCACAAATTTAGCCGTGGCTTTGGCTTCGCATCTTCTTATCAAACCTTTAATGGCTCTGATTTCTTCGGTATCTTTTTCACTTGATTTTTTTATTTTTAAAAATGCAATGGCATTATCTAAAATATTTTTGCTTTTTGTTTCATCAATATCAAACATGTTTTCAAAACCTACAGCAAAGTCAATAAACCGTGTTACAAATTCATCCGTAACGGCAATGTTGCCGCTGGTTTGATAGGCCACATGCACATCATGCCCTTGGTCGTGCAGGCGCATAAACGTACCGCCCATACTTATTATATCATCATCAGGGTGAGGGGAGAACAGCAGCACTTTTTTTGGAAAAGGATTGCTTCTTTCAGGATGTTTATGATTGGATGAATGTTGTTTTCCTCCCGGCCAGCCGGTAATAGAATCCCGGAGCATATAATACACATCTAAATTTATTTCGTACGCATTTCCTTTTTCAGTAAGTAAATCATTTAAGCCATTATCATTATAATCTTCGTTGGTTAAACTTAACACGGGTTTTTTAATTTTCAATGCAAGATTAATAACGGCACGGCGCACCATCTTTGCTGTCCACTCACATTCTCCGGTAAGCCAGGGGCTTTTAAAGCGGGTTAATTCACTGGCTGCCGCTTCATCTACAATAAAGCAGCAGTCATCATGATTCTGTAAAAGAGATGCCGGTATTTCTTCGGTATCATCAAGCTCTACTGCTTTTTGTATCACCGGGGCTTTTGTTTGGCCCCAGGCCATTAAAATTATTTTTTTAGATTTTAATATGGTGCTGATGCCCATCGTTATTGCCATACGTGGCACTTCACTCATATTGCCAAATTCATAAGCATTGGCCATGCGGGTGCTGTTATCTAAAGTTATTAATCTTGTTTTACTGTAAATGCCGCTGCCGGGTTCGTTAAAACCAATATGCCCGTTTGTGCCAATGCCCAGTATCTGCAGATCAAGGCCGCCTGCGGCTTCAATTTGTTTTTCATAATCAAGGCAATGTTCTTTTACTTTATCTTTTGCAATCATGCCATCTGGCAAATGATAATTTTCTGGATTTATATCAGTCTGTTCAAATAAATTTTTCCGCATAAAGTAATGATAGCTTTGTAAAGCATCTTTATCCATCGGATAATATTGATCTAAATTAAAAGTGATAACATTTTTAAAACTCAGGCCGTCTTCTTTATGCATCCGCACCAGATAAGCATATAAAGTTTTTGGTGTAGAGCCCGTAGCAAGGCCTATAACAGCTTTTTTTCCTTGGCTTTGTTTTTGTTTTATCAGTTGTGCAATTTGTGCAGCAACAAAAGCAGAGCCATCATTTGAATCAGGGAAAATTTTTACTGTAACTTTTTCTAACGAATCTGTAAGATCAATTTTGCGCATAGTATAAGGTAGTCTATGGAATAAAATTACGTTTTTATTTTTTGGATGCTGTTCTATTCCACTTCAATCTCATCAGCAAACAGCCATGCTGCTGTACCAGCGCCGGGGTTGCCCGAAGGAATGATGCCAAAGTTTTTTGCCAGCACCCGGATGTATCTACAGGTTTGTTCGCCGGGTATTTCAATTTTATTAATGCCTTCCTGCTGTTGCACATCAACACTGGTTATTTTTTCAGGAGGGCCTGATAATGCTGTTCTTCCGGTATCAACCGAATACAAATAAGTTACTTCAACTTTAGTGGGTAAATAAATCCAGCTTTCAGGTTGCTGCAGCACATGCAGCGTAACTTTTTTTATATTCATTACGCTTCCCAAATCAATAGTTGCATCTAAATCTTTACCCAGAAATCCTAAAAATTCACTGCCCTTAGCCAGGCCTTTTTCATTTTGCACACCGTTAACTAAAGTAAATGCACCATCACCGTGGTAATTTTTGCTGGGTTCATTTGCAAGGGTTATTTTTTTGCCTGTGGCTTTACTGAATGAAAATTTTAGTGCATTTATGTTTAATGGTTTTTCATTTTTAAATATTGCAAAACCAAGTTCAACACTCTTACTTAATTCAACCGGTTTTTTGTAAGTGTAAAATTCCGATACATTATACCTATACCTGATATCGCTATCAGGAAGTTTACTTTCCAATAAAACTTTTATACCCTCAAAATTTCCGGTTGGCAATATTGTCGCTTTTAAATCAACATAGGCATTACTATAATTAATTTTCTGTTTATCCAATCTTTGTAAAATTATTGGTAACCGTCTTTCAAAATCTTTCCAGTTGCGTTTTTGTTTCGGGCTCCATAAAACTTCTGCCAGTGCGCTCATCCGGGGAAAAATCATATACTCCACTTTCTTTTCATTCTTCATGTATTCTGTCCACACATTTCCTTGTGCACCTAAAATATATTTTTGCTGCAGAGCATTTAGCACAGCAGGTATTGGTTCAAAGCTATACACTTTTTCTAACGGCAGATAACCACCAATTGTCACACTGTCTTCATTTTTGCTTTGGCTATGATCCAGATAACAATAGGTTTGGGGTGTCATTATTACCTCATGGTTTTGTTGTGCTGCTGCAATGCCTCCTTCTTCGCCACGCCAGCTCATAACAGTAGCATTTGGGGCCAGGCCACCTTCCAGTATTTCATCCCAGCCAATAATTTTTTTTCCTTTGCTGTTAATATATTTTTCTATGCGTTGTATAAAATAACTCTGCAGCCCATGTTCATCTTTTAAATTTTTATCTTTTATCAGTTGCTGGCAAAATGCAGAACGTTTCCAGTTTTCTTTTGGGCATTCATCGCCGCCAATATGTATGTACTTTGATGGAAATAATTCTATCACTTCGTCAATAACATCTTCCAAAAATTTAAAGGTATATTCTGTTGGTGCAAATACATCATTAAATACCCCCCAGGTTTGTTGTACCTGTTTGCCTTTTGCAGAACCTGCCCATGCACATTTTGCGGGGTGTTGTGTGTCTTCATCAGGGAAACAACTGAGTTGCGGATATGCTGCAATGGCTGCAGAAGAATGGCCCGGCATTTCAATTTCGGGAACTACATCTATGTACCGGTCTGCTGCATATTTTACAATTTCTTTTATTTGTGACTGGGTATAAAATCCTCCATAGCGAAGGCTGTCGTTGCCCGTGCCGGGATAACGGCCAATGATAGTGCCATTTCTATACCCACCAACCTGTGTTAGCAGCGGATATTTTTTTATTTCAATGCGCCAGCCCTGGTCTTCGGTAAGGTGCCAGTGAAAGCTGTTGAATTTATATGCAGCAAGAAAATCTACATATTTTTTTATAAAAGATACAGGGAAAAAGTGGCGGCCTACATCTAAGTGCATTCCTCTGTAAGCAAAGCGGGGATAATCTTTAATGGATAATTGAGGAACGGATAATTGTACATTTTTTTTTGCAGGCAAAAGTTGAAATAAAGTTTGTATGCCATAAAAAACAGCGGCTTCATTATCTCCGGAAATGGAAATCCTTTTTTGATTAATATCCAGTGTGTAAGCACCTGCTATTGGGTTACCCATTCTACCGTAATTGAGTACAATTGCATCTATTGCTGATGCGTTCTTTTGTATTTTTAAAGAAAACCCGTAACTATTTTTCAGGTAATCATTTAATAAATCCGCAATTTTTTCCGCATTGCTTCCCTGCAAAATTATTTTGGTAGATGGCGATAACAAAAAATTCCCTTTACCCATCTTCATCTCCGCCGGCATGGGTACAATATTTAAATTATTTTGGGCTGTTGCAGATAGTGCTGTCATGATAAAAAAAAATAAAACAATCTTTTTCATAAATACTTTTTATTTATAAGTGCTGTTAATGTAATTTTTGTAACCGCTTATTTTAAAACAGGTAATGAAATTTTACTTGAATGATAGATTTTAATATTTTCTTTTTTAAAATCGGCAGCAGTGGCTTCTGGTATCCGCATAAATTGTTGTGGGTTTCTATCAACTAACGGAAACCAACTGCTCTGTACCTGTATCATTATTTTATGCCCTTTTTTAAAAGTGTGGGCTACATCATTTAGAGCAAATTTTACATTGCTTATTTTGTTGGGTTCAAATGGTTCGGGTTTTTCATAACTGTTGCGGAATTTACCCCTCATCACTTCTGCCCTTACCAACCGCTGGTAACCCGCCATTTGAAAACCCTTTGGGGCATTTTTAAAATTGGGTTCGCTCTCCGGCAATACATCAATTAATTTTACCACAAAATCTGCATCACTGCCGGTAACGCTTACATGTAAATCTGCATTTATTTTACCGGATAGAGTCAGGTCTTCGGTAAGTGCCGCAGTTTCATAAACCAGTACATCTGGCCTTAATGCAGCAAAGCGCTGATCTTCGGCCATGTAATCATTATTCCTTCCGCCAAAAATCCCGTTTGTGTAAGGCACAGGTTTGTTTGGGTCGCTTGTATATTCATCAAAGCCGTTGCCGGTTTCTTTTTGTGTAGATAACTCTTGTTTGTCATTTAAAAAATAATCTACATATTTCACATTTGCCGGCGGCCATGTGTTATACGATTTCCATTGGTTGCTGCCTGTTTCAAAAACAGTAGCTTCGGCTGCATTAAAATCTCCTTTATCTTTTAAATAAAAATTAAAGAATCGTGCCTCCAGTGTATCCTGAAAATATTTGCTGGTATTGCTGCCAAAATCATAGCTGGCATATTGTTTCCACTCCGCACTTTCCCATGCGCCATGCGTCCACGGGCCCATTACCAGCCGGTTTTTATTTTGCACACTTTGTTTTTCAATTGATGAATAGGTATTCAATGCACCAAATAAATCTTCTGCATCAAACCAGCCACCAACAACCAAAGCAGGTATGGTAATATTTTTTAAATGCGGACGGATATTTCTCGCTTTCCAGTAATCATCATAAGTATCATGTTGCAGGTATTCATCCCAGATATAACTTTTATGATTAAAATATATTGCAGATTGTGTGTTGGATATGGGCCCCAGTTTTAAAAAGAAAGCATACATATCTTTAGCACTTTCATCAAAAACCTGGCTGCCATAATCCTTTACAGGGCCGCTTACCGGCTTGCCAAAATAATTCATAAAATTAAAATTATCCAGCAGAAAAAATGCGCCATTATGATTGGCATCATCACCAATAAATTCATCTGTAACCGGCGCCTGCGGGCTCACTGCTTTTATTGCAGGATGAGCGCCCGGCAAACTTGCCGTAGCATAAAAACCAGGATAAGAAATGCCGTAGATACCCACACGGCCATTGTTATTTTTTATATTTTTTACCAACCAATCTACGGTATCATACGTATCACTGCTTTCGTCCACATCTTTGTTGTTTTTTTTATTTACTATGTATGGAGTTACTTCAAGGTTCATTCCCTCACTCATGTACCTTCCCCTTACATCCTGATAAACAAAAATATATTTTTCATTCATCAGTGTTGGGTTTGGACCAATGCGGGCTGCATAACTGGTATCTCCGTAAGGGCCGGCAGAGTATGGCGTACGCTCCATAAGTATGGGATATTTTTCTTTAGTGTCTTTCGGCACATAAATAACCGTGTACAATTTTATTCCATCTCTCATTTTTATAACGGTATCTATTTTTATAAAATTTTCTTTTACAAAATCAGTATTTGTTTGTGCGGTTGCCTGGAGGCAATAAAGTATGACAATTATAGAAAACAGCTTCTTCATTAATTTTTTATTACCGGTAAAATAAATTTGGTTTGATTGGCTGCATCGTGATAAATGCGGATAGTAGCTTTTTTAAAATCACTTTCATCAGCTTTGTAAATATTCATGAACTGCTGTGGGTTCCTGTCTGCAAGTGGGAACCAGGAACTTTGAATCTGTATCATAATACGATGGCCTTTTTTAAAAGTATGGGCAACATCGGGCATTTCAAATTTTACGTGTGTAAGCTGCCCAGGTACAAAGGGTACAGGTTTTTCAAAACTGTTTCGGAATTTCCCTCTCATTATTTCTCCACGAACCAGCATTTGATAACCACCCATCGGGTAAAGCCCCTTAGCAGCATCCCCTGAGGGGTGAGGGGTATCGTAATGAAAACTATCCGGAAAAACATCAATCAATTTTACAACAAAATCTGCATCTGTGGTAGATATACTTGTTGCAAGATCAGCAATTACCGGGCCTGCAAGGGTTATATCATCTTTCAATTCCTCCATTTGAAAAGTCAGCACATCGGGTCTGCGGCTGGCAAACCGCTGGTCATCGGTCATATATTCTCTCGTACGGTGGTTATGAATATCCTGTGTGTAAGGAACCGGGTGGGCCGGGTCGCTCACATATTCATAAAAGGGTTGTTTAGTTGCAGAAGTTTTATTTTCAAAACCGAGCAGGTTATTATTATTTACATACAAATTTTTTTCCTCTACATTTTCAGGTGGCCATTTGCTTAATTTTTTCCATTTATTTTCTCCGGTAAAAAATATATTGGCTTCTGCAATTTCATCTACACTTCCTTTTCCTTTTAAATAATATTGAAAGAAAGGCACTTCTATATTTTTTTGATAAAAGTCAGATGTGTTGCTTTCAAAACGAATATTGCCTAAAAAACTTCCTTCCCGGCTCCATTGGCCATGATACCAGGGGCCCATCACTATTTTACTGTTTGTTTGCGGGCTTTGCTTTTCTGTTGCCTTATAACTGTTCCATGCTCCCCAGCAATCTTCTGCATCAAATAATCCACCTACCCAAAGTATTGCAGGTTTTACATTATACAAACCCACTCTTGCATTGCGTGCCTGCCACCAGGCATCATAGTTTGGATGCTCATACATCTGGTGCCAGAAACGGATACTGTCGCCGATGAGTTTTGCAAGATTTTTTGGCGTGCCCTGCTCAAGATAAAATTTATAATTGTCTTTAACCGGCGTAGTAAAACCCATGCCATAATCTTTGGTAGGCGCAGGGTGCGGCTTACCAAATGATGGGTAAAATGAAAAACCATCCATGGCAAAAAATGCGCCTTTATGATGAAAATCATCACCTATAAACCAATCCGTTACCGGCGCCTGCGGGCTTACGGCTTTTACTGCAAGATGCCCACTGAGTGCAGCTTCTGTACTGTAAAATCCCGGATATGAGGTGCCAAATACACCAAGATTACCATTGTTGCCTGCAATGTTTTTTACAAGCCAATCTACCGCATCATAAGTATCACTTGCTTCATCTGTCTCTTTGCCTTTTTTGTTTTTATTAAAGGGGCGTACATCTTCAAAAACACCTTCGCTCATGTAACGGCCACGCACATCCTGCGTTACAAAAATGTAGTTTTCTTTTGCATAATCCATTTTATAAGTATTCCAAATCTGTACAAATTTATCCTCGCCGTAAGGGGCGCAGGAATATGGTGTACGGGTCATTAAAAAAGGATGTTTTTCTGTGTTGTCTTTAGGTAGGTATAACGAAGTAAATAATTTTACCCCATCTCTCATGGAGATGTAAATTTCTTTTTTAGAATAGTTGTTTACAAACCAGGTACTATCCATGTTTTGAGCCGTAGTGCTGTAAGAAAAACTGCCAATGATGCAAATGAGAAAAAGCTTATTCATGATATCTTAATTTTAGATCGCTAAATTTACCGAAACAAACTGACTTTGTAATGACTGCAAATGAACAATTGATAAATATTTTTTATACGGCCTTTCAACAACTGGATTATAAAAAAATGAATAATTGTTACAGCGATGATATTGTTTTTTTTGATCCCGTTTTTGATTTACTACAGGCGCATGAGGTAAAAGCCATGTGGGAAATGCTTTGTAAAAGCGCTAAAGATTTTTCTATTGTCTATGGCAATATTCAGGCATTAGATGAAGAATATTATACCTGCGACTGGACGGCAACTTATACTTTTTCAAAGACTGGAAAAAAGGTGGTAAATAAAGTAAAGGCCCACATGAAAATGGCCGGAGGAAAAATTATTGAGCACAGCGATGGTTTCAGTTTGCATAAATGGAGTACACAGGCACTGGGTTTCAGCGGATGGTTACTTGGCTGGAACAGTTTTTTTCAAAGGAAAATAAAAAATAATGCAAAGAAAACTTTATTAAAATTTATGCAGCAAACTGTTTAAAGCAGATCAGCTCACAACCCCCAAACCCGTAACCCGTAACCCGTAACCCGTAACCCGTAACCCCTAACCCGTAACTTATAACTCTCACCCATACTTGCAAACTAAATAAACAGTTTGTATATTTCGTAATATTTTTTTAAACCTTAAACTAATTAAGATGGAAACAACATTTTTAACCGGCATCAACTGGATTGCGGTATTATGTGGTGCACTTGGATATTTTGCACTGGGTGCAATATGGTATTCGAAAGTATTATTTGCAAAACGCTGGCTGGAACTTCTTAAAATAGATACTAAAGCCCCCGGAGCTACAAAAGGTATGGCAGCAATAATGATTGGCTCATTTGTGCTGATGTTTTTAACTGCTGTGGGTATTGCAATTTTACGCTCCAGGCTTGAAATTTCGGGCTGGATGGGTGGCCTGAAACTCGGGCTGGTAACAGGTGTTTGTTTTGGTGCAGCGGCAATCAGTATTTCTTACGTTTACGAAAAAAGGCCAACAGGCCTGCATTTGATAAATGGTGGATATACGGTAGCCGGTAATATTATTGCTGCTGTAATTATTTGTATATGGCCTTAGAAAGTAAATAAAGTAAATAAGGTAAAAAGTAAAAAAGGTATATAAAGTATGCACGGAGCTTCCATACTTCATATACCTTTTTTACTATTCATACTCTTGCTGCTTACCCTTTTCATTAATCTTCCAGCCTCGTTATTTTAATAGTATTAGTGGGCAGATGCTGGGCTACGGGTGTACTGCCGGTGTTAATGATCACATCGCCTTTTTTTACAAACCCACGTTCTTTTAAAATATTTATCTGGTCAAAAATTATATTATCCAGGCCTTCTTCTTCGCCATAATAAAATGCTCTTACGCCCCAGCTAAGGCTTAACTGGCTGATAAGGCTTTTTTCTTTACTGAAGATATACAACGGAGATTTTGGACGATAACTGCTAAGCATAAACGCTGTGTAACCGCTTTGTGTCATTCCTATCAGGGCACTTGCCTGCGAGTCTTTTGCCAGTTTACAGGCACTGTAGCAAATAGCATCACTTAAAAATGAGGGAGAGTGCGGCTGTGGTGCAAGTATATCATCACGGTCATAATCATACACCGTTCTTTCTACTTCTAAAATAATTTTACTCATGGTTTCTACTACCAGTGTGGGGTAGCTGCCGGTGGCTGTTTCACCGCTGAGCATTACTGCATCTGCGCCTTCCAGCACTGCATTGGCCACATCGCTTACTTCGCTTCTGTTGGGTTTGGTACGGTCTATCATACTCTCCATCATTTGCGTAGCCACAATAACCGGTTTTGCCCTGTGCATACATTTCCGGATAATATCTTTTTGAATAACAGGAACCTGTTCAATCGGAATTTCTACACCAAGATCTCCACGGGCAATCATTATGGCATCACTTTCAATAATAATATCCCTTAAATTTTTCAGGGCTTCGGGCATTTCTATTTTGGCAATCACTTTTATTTTGCTTCCCCTGGCCGTTATTAATTTTTTTAAGTTGATGATGTCTATAGCTTTTCTCACAAATGAAAGTGCCAGCCAGTCCAGGTTTTGCCCCATTATAAAATCAAAATCTGCTAAATCTTTTTCGGTTAAGGAGGGCATGGTAAGTTCACTGTCCGGGAGGTTTACGCCTTTTTTTGGGGTAAGCATTCCGCCCAGCGTAACACTTACCAATATTTCTTTTTCGTTTAATATTTCTTCTACTTTTAATTCCATTTTGCCATCATCCAGAAACACTCTTTCTCCTAATTTTAAATCTTTGGCAAGGCTGGGATACGATACATAAATTTTATCTTTTGTTCCTACCATTTTTTCTGTGGTAAAAATAAACCTGTCTCCCGATTTTAATTCCAGTTTGCCATTTTCCAATTCACCCACTCTTAATTTTGGCCCCTGCAGATCTGCAAGTATGGCAATATTGTAAGGCTCTTTTTTTATTATCTGCCTGATATTTTCTATTACTTTTATTTTGTCTTCGTAACTGCCGTGAGAAAAATTTAAACGAAAAACATTTACGCCGGCTTTTACGAGCGATAATAAACCTTCGTACGTATCGCAGGCGGGGCCTACGGTTGCAACAATTTTTGTTCTTTTTTGAGAATGTGCAATACCCGCTTCTTTGTCCATCTGCGTATGCAGGTATTTACTTATGTTTTTACTCATGTTGGTTTATAATTATTCAATAATTTTTATTGGTTATTTAATTTCAGGGATAAGGTATGTACTTTACCATTGGTTATGTTGCCAGTATTCTTACAATCTTCATCCACTCTTCGCTGATGCGTTGTTTCTTTTTTACTGCTTCATTTAATGGGATATAATGCATCCGGTTATTTACAATTCCCACAAAAACATTATGCCGCCCTTCTACCAGGCATTCTATTGCATGATACCCCATACGGCTGGCAATAACCCTGTCCATACAACTGGGCGAGCCACCTCTTTGAATATGCCCAAGAATGCATACCCTGGTTTCCAGAGTGGGAATTTTTTCTTTAATTAACTTAGCCAGTTCATCTGCACCGCCAAATTCTTCTCCTTCTGCCACCACAATAAGGTTTACTAATTTTTTTCTTTTTTCTTTTTCCTGCAGAGAAGAAATAATATGGTTCAGGTCAGCTCTTTTTTCGGGGATCAGAATATTTTCGGCACCGGTAGATATACCGCTATGCAGGGCTATATACCCGGCATCTCTTCCCATCACTTCAATAATAAATAAGCGGTCATGGGAGTCTGCGGTATCCCGTATTTTATCAATGGCTTCTACGGCTGTGTTTACGGCTGTATCAAAACCAATGGTAAAATCGGTGCCGGCAATATCTTTATCAATAGTGCCCGGCAAGCCAATGCAGGGAATATCAAATTCATTACTGAATATTTGCGCTCCTCTAAAACTCCCATCACCTCCTAAAATCACTAAACCATTAATACCCCTTTTCTTTAAATTTTTATACGCTTTTTCTCTTCCTTCGTAAGTAAAAAATTCTTTGCAGCGGGCAGTTTTTAAAATAGTACCCCCACGTTGAATAATATTGGCAACACTGCGGCTTTCCATTTTTATAATATCATCATCTATCATACCGCTATATCCCCGCATAACACCATACATTTCCAAACCATGATAAATGCCCGTTCGCACTACTGCCCTTATTCCTGCATTCATGCCGGGGCTATCGCCACCGCTGCATAGCACACCTACTCTTGTAACTTTCTTTCCCATATTTAATGAAAACTATTTAATGTTAGATATTTATGAAGATTTGAAGCGAATTAGTATATAATCTCAAACCCAGCAAGCATCAAAAGTAATTATTAAAAATCAAATATGTTTTGTAAAACAATTATATGCCGATTAAATTTTACTTTTAGCTATAAAATCTTATTACAAACGGCTAAATAATTTAATATGAAATTGAAATGTTTGCTATCTTTTTTAATACTTTTTTTCTTTATGACTCAACTAAGTATTGCTCAGATAAAGTATCCTGACACAAAAAAAGTGAGCCAGTCAGATGATTATTTTGGAACCAAAGTAGCTGATCCGTACCGCTGGCTGGAAGATGATAACAGTGCAGAAACCAAAGCCTGGGTTACAGAAGAAAATAAAGTAACTGCAGCGTATCTGGCTACCATTCCCTTCAGGGATAAAGTGCGTAAGCGCCTGGAAGAAATGTGGAATTACCCAAAATATTCTTCTCCGTTTAAAAAAGGGGAATATTATTATTTTTATAAAAATGATGGGTTGCAGAACCAGTCTGTATTGTACAGGCAAAAGGGCCTGAGTGGCCCACCCGAAATTTTTATTGACCCCAACAGCATGAGTAAAGATGGCACAGCCGTACCGGGCACACCTGTGTTTACAAAAGATGCAAAATATTGTGCTTACATGCTTGCACAATCCGGCAGCGATTGGGAAGAAGCATACATAATGGACGTAAAAACAAAAAAAATATTAGCCGATAAAATACAATGGATAAAATTCAGTGGCCTTTCCTGGAAAGGCGATGAAGGTTTTTATTACAGCCGTTATCCGCAGCCAGATGAAAAAAGTAAACTGAGCAAACAGAATGAATATCACAAAGTTTATTATCATGTTATGGGTACGCCACAAGCAGCAGATGTTTTAATTTATGAAGATAAAGAACATCCTTTGCGAACCATTGGCAGCGGGCTTACAGAGGATGAAAGATTTTTAATACTTTCAAAATCAGAAGGCACCAGCGGAGATGAAATTTGGGTAAAAGATTTAAAAGGGAAAAATAATTTTGTACTATTAATTAAAGGCTTTGATACCGAAGCAAACGTAATAGACAATGATGGCGACAGAATTTTGGTAAGGACAAATGCTGATGCGCCAAATTATAAAGTGGTGTCAATAGACCCTAAAAACCCTGCAAAAGAAAACTGGCAAACTATCATCCCTACCCGCAGTAAATTATTACAGGGCGTAGGTACAGCGGGTAATAAATTATTTCTCACCTACCTGGAAGATGCTACAAGCAAAGTATATCAATGCAATTATAAAGGAAATTTAGACAGGGAAATAAAACTCCCTGGTATTGGCACTGCCGGCGGTTTTGGCGGAGATAAACAAGATACAGAATTATTTTACACTTACACTTCTTTCAATAC
>JANLQE010000266.1:0-2162 GCA_031367625.1 Bacteroidota bacterium | reverse complement strand
GTGTTACCGTAATCTGTAAAGGATGTGCCATTGTATATTTATTTAGTAGTCCAAAGGTAAAACAAAAAAATCCAATAAACAAATATTGGACTATTTATTATTTATAAATGGTATAACTTTAAGGGATAAAATTTTCTGCCTGCCTGATAAGTAAAAACGTTTTAAAAAAAGAGTAAATTTCAGTAATTGCAAAGGATGCACTTACGCTAAAAAATATAATTTAAAAATTATGGAAACAGAAAATGAACTTAATGCCGGCATCATGGCAATAACTATGCAAATACAGGAAAAGTATCCTGAGTTATTAAAATTTTTAAATGAAATGCCGGTTACTATTCCAAATGAAAACAACCCGGAAATTAATATTAAAATTTTAAAAGATTATCATGAATCCCTTAGTAATATATTGAAAGAATATAAGCTTGAACATGACGCAGGCCTTGCTGCGGGCGCAGGTATTTTGCCCTCGCATCCACGCCCCGATTCAAACCGGTTGCTTGATGCTCCCATGTTTAATGTTGATTTACCATCAGCCATTAAAAGGCTCAAACTGGAAGAAGACTGGATCTCCGGAAAACATAATGCGGTTACCTTAATGAAATCAGAAAGAATGCGCATTGTGCTTATTGCTATGCACCAGGGAAATGAAATGAAAATGCACCAGTCAAATGGACCCATCAGCGTACACATTTTAGAAGGTAAACTACAATTTACTGCCGAAAATGAAAGCAGTATTCTTCAAAAAAATCAATTGCTTACGCTGCATGAAAATATAAAACATGGACTCATTGCAATAGAGGAAACCATATTTTTATTAACGGTGGTCAATTTATAATCAATGCCGGAGCCCTACCTTTTCTGACATATATTATTCCCTTTCAAATTTTTTCTTCAGGTATTCTACCAATGAAGGGTCTTCCAGCCCCTCCATATCGCTTAGTTCAAGTTCAAGTGCTTTTGTGCTCTGTATAATTTCTATTAAAGAAATAATAAGCGATAAAGCAAAAGCAATAATTGCCAGGGCAAAAAGAGCTTTTGCATAACCCATTTGATTTATGTAGATCATATACATACATAAAAGACAAAACAGAAAACTGGCAACACCAAAAAACTGCATATTTTTAATAAGCTTCAACCTGTATTTGAGGCTTTTGATCTGGCTAAAAATAAGTTCTTTCTTTTCGTCCCTGTTATACTTCTCATGCAGGCTGCGTATGCGGTTAGCAAGCCCTAAAAAGCGATTGGTATATGCCAGCATAATTAAACTGATGGCAGGAAAAAGCAGTGCCGGAGTGTTGATGGTAATATCCATTTTTCAAACCTACATAAAAGTTTATTGCTTACAGCAGGCGTTGATAAAAAAATACAATGTTAAGTGGCACATACTGCCTCAATAAATCCGTTTAGGCGGGAATGTGGATTACGATTAATTTTGCCGGTAACATAAAAATTTAATTTATGAAATTATTAGAAGGCAAAACTGCAATAGTTACGGGAGCAGCAAGAGGAATAGGTGAAGCCATTGCATTAAAATTTGCAGAGCATGGGGCCAATGTAGCTTTTACTTATGTGAGCGATGGCAGCAAAGAGAAAGCCGGTGCACTGGTAGTAAAATTGAATAGCCTGGGCATTCATGCCATAGCATATAAAAGTAATGCAGCAGATTTTGCAGCAAGCGAAATTTTTGTAAATGAGGTACTAAAAGAATTTGGTAAAATAGATATATGCGTAAATAATGCCGGCATTTCAAAAGATAATTTATTGCTGCGTATGACTCCGGAGCAATGGGACGATGTGATGAATGTAAACCTGAAAAGTGTTTTCAATATGACTAAGCAGGTGATACGCCCAATGATGAAAGCAAAAGCCGGAAGTATTATAAATATGAGCAGCATCATCGGCGAAACGGGCAATGCAGGCCAGAGCAGTTATGCGGCTAGCAAGGCCGGCATTATTGGGTTTACAAAAAGCATTGCCAAAGAACTGGGCAGCCGAAACATCCGCTGCAATGCCATAGCACCGGGCTTTGTAGAAACCGATATGACGAGTTATTTAAATGAAGGTGAAGGCGCTGAAAAATATAAAGCCGGCATTCCGCTGGGCAGGTTTGCAAGCGGCGAAGATATTGCCAATACCGCTCTTTTTTTAGCAAGCGAACTGGG
>JANLQE010000222.1:0-7469 GCA_031367625.1 Bacteroidota bacterium | reverse complement strand
AATCTGGTAGATCTTCAACAAACGATTTACGCACTCGTCAGAGCAGAAACAGATCGAGATATTGCTTATAATAATGTATGGCAAGCCCTTTTATTAAAAGCAGCTTCATCAGGAGATTTTAGTTTATTCGAAAATCAGTTTTAATAAAAAAATTATAGACCATTATGAATTTAATCCGCTTTGCATTACGAAAGCCTATTTCAATACTCGTGTTGGCAGCAGGACTTTTATTTTTTGGAATAAAAGCTGTTAATACTATTAAGGTCGACATCTTTCCAAAATTAGACATGCCGGTTATTTATATATCGCACCCATTTGGTGGATATACTCCCGCACAAATGGAATCTTTTTTTGCCAAACAATACATCAATATTTTCCTTTTTGTAAATGGGATAAAAAGCATTGAAACAAAAAATATTCAAGGACTAACTTTAATGAAAATTAATTTCTATCCTGGCACCAATATGGCACAAGCTGCTGCTGAAGTGAGTGCTTTTGGTAATAGAGCGCAGTCTACTTTTCCTCCTGGTTCTAATCCTCCTTTTATTATTCGATTTGATGCATCTACATTGCCGGTAGGACAATTAGTGTTAAGTAGCAATAAAAGAACGAATAATGAATTGTTAGACATGGCTAATATCTATGTCCGTTCGTCTTTTACTACGGTACCTGGATTGATTGGCTCTCCACCTTTTGGCGGTAATATTAGAACGGTTGTAATTAAGGCTGACCCTGAATTATTGCGATTGCATAATATGACTCCTGATCAGTTGGTGGAAGCTATGCGTGTAAATAATCAGTCAACACCCTCTGGAAATATTAGGATTGGAGATAAAAACTATATTACTCCTGCAAATACTTCCATAAAAAATATAAAGGACTTTGAAAATATCCCACTTTTTAAAGGAGGCGTACAGAATTTGTATTTAAAAGATGTTGCCACAGTTGAAGATGGTGCCGATATCACAGCCGGATATGCACTTGTTAATGGGCGACGTTCAGTTTATATAAGTGTTGCTAAAGGGGCGGATGCTTCTACATGGGAAGTTGTTCAGAATCTGAAAAAAGCAATGCCCAAGATGCAATCGCAATTACCGGAAGACGTAAAACTAAGTTATGAATTTGATCAGTCAACTTATGTAATTAATTCTGTTAAGAGCCTATTAAGTGAAGGTATTATTGGAGCCATTTTAACTGGATTAATGGTAATACTTTTCCTAGGAGATTTACGAGGAGCGATCATCGTGATTTTAACGATACCAACATCCATTATTTCAGCTGTACTTTTTTTAAATCTCTTTGGGCAAACAATTAATATTATGACCCTTAGTGGTCTTGCACTTGCCGTCGGGATATTGGTGGATGAAAGTACGGTTACGATAGAAAATATACACCAGCATCTGGACATGGGAAAGCCAAAGGCATTGGCTATTTGGGATGCTTGTAAAGAAATTGCGTTCCCTAAATTGCTCATTCTTTTTTGTATTCTAGCTGTATTTGCTCCAGCATTTACGATGGGAGGTATTCCGGGTTCTTTATTCTTGCCTCTTGCTTTAGCTATTGGGTTTAGTATGATTGTTTCTTATTTTTTGGCGCAAACTTTTGTTCCAGTGATGGCTAACTGGATTATGAAAGTGAAACATCATAAGCGTTCTGATGGTAAGGACATGACCGATGACGAAGAATTTGCTGCAGCGGGATTGAATGCATCTGGTGAAGACGATACTTGGAGTCAGAAAGCTATCTTAATAGAAAAAAATATCAGTAAAGATAAAATGAGCCCCTTTGAACGAATAAGGGCAAGGTATCTAAGTTTTATTAGTAGAATGATGCCTTATAGAAAACCAATTGTAATTATTTATTTAGTGCTTGTTTGTTTAGGTGCCGGCTTATTAATAAAAAGTATTGGACATGATGTATTACCCAAAGTAAATGGCGGACAATTTTTAGTTAGAATGCGCTTACCAGATGGTACTCGGATTGAACATACTGAGCTTACAACACTTCAACTATTAGATAGTATCAATAAAATTGTTGGGAAGGAAAATGTTTCTATCACATCGGCTTATGTGGGTATGCATCCTCAGTTGTTTTCTGTAAGCCCTATTTTCTTATGGATGGCAGGACCTCATGAAGCTGTTTTACAAATAGCTTTAAAAGAAGACGTAAAACTGGATCTTGATGAATTGAAAGATAAAATTAGAAATACTACAAAAACTATTGATCATAATATTAAACTTTCATTCGAGCCAATTGAATTGACTGATAAAATTTTAAGTCAGGGTTCACCAACCCCAATCGAAGTAAGGTTTACGGGAAGGGATAAAAAACTAAATGAATCATACGCTAAACAGTTAGTGGAAAAATTGGGTGCCATATCTTATTTGCGAGATGTTCAAATTGGTCAATCCATTAAATATCCTGCCATCAACATCAATATTGATCGGATCAGAGCAGCCCAATTAGGGGTAGATATCACTGACGTGTCTAGGTCATTAATTGCTTCAACTTCTTCCTCTCGCTATACAGAAAAAAATACATGGATAGACGAAAAGGGAGGATATACTTATGGTGTTCAAGTTGAAGTTCCTGAAAATAAAATGAAGAGTAAAGATGATTTGGGAGAAATTCCCTTATTAAAAAATTCATCACGCCCACTACTGGGAGATATTGCCACATTTTCTGTTGATTCTACTTACGGTGAAATTGATAACCTGGGAGCATTGCCGGTGTTAACTGTAACTGCTAATTTGTATAAAAAAGATTTAGGAACTGCTTCAAAGGATGTAAATAAAGTTATAGAGGATTTAGGAAAATTACCTCGTGGTATTACTGTTGAATTAATTGGTTTAAGTAACACATTAAATGAAACTTTAGATAGTTTACAAAGTGGTTTAGTAGTTGCTATTATAGTAATATTCTTAATGTTAGCAGCCAATTTTCAATCTTTTAAAGTCTCTGCTATCGTATTAACAACAGCTCCTGCAGTATTGCTAGGTTCATTAGCTCTTTTAATGCTTACCGGCTCTACATTGAACTTGCAATCGTATATGGGGATGATTATGTCGGTTGGCGTTTCTATTTCCAATGCGGTATTATTAATAACCAATGCTGAGCAGTTAAGGATGCATAATGGCGATGCAATGCTTTCTGCAAAAGAAGCTGCAGCATTAAGATTGCGTCCAATTGTAATGACTGCCGCTGCAATGGTAGTGGGTATGATTCCTATGGCACTCGGCATAGGAGAAGCTGGAGATCAATCATCGCCACTTGGAAGAGCTGTTATTGGTGGGTTAGTTTCTTCTACTTTTGCCGCATTATTTATTCTGCCTTTAGTTTTTGCTTGGGGGCAGGGGAAAACATCAACTGCTAGTGTGTCGTTAGACCCTGAAGATGAAAACAGTTCCCACTATATTCCATCATTACACCATCAATAAAAATTAACACATGAAAGATATTTTAGCTCATAAGACTTACGCTTCCCGAATAATGATTTTGTTAGTGATGATAGCGTTTGGATATAGTTGTAATAACAGCAAAAGCCTAAAGCCAACTAATGAAAAAGTGGAAGCACCAAAACCTACGGCTATTGAAGCATTCATTTTGAACAAAAGTGATTTAACGTCTTCGGTTAAAATTCCTGGAGAATTGGTAGCGTACCAGCAAGTTGATTTATATGCAAAAGTTAGTAGTTATATTAAGAAGTTACATGTTGATGTAGGTAGTGAAGTAAATTCAGGACAGTTATTAGCTGAATTAGATGCACCTGAGATAAACGCCCAATTATCTGCGGCTGAATCCAGATCGAAGTCGCAGGAAGCATTATATATTGCAAGTAAGTCAGCCTATGAGCGATTGTACGAGACAAGTAAAACGCCAGGAACGATATCGAAAAATGATTTAGATCAGGCAAATGCAAAACAAAAATCTGATTTGGCACAATTAGATGCAGCAAAATCAAATTACCGCGAGATTCAAAATACGAGAGACTATTTGCAAATAAAAGCGCCATTTAGCGGTGTTATAACAGTTAGAAATGTAAGTGCTGGGGCATACGTTGGGCCATCTGGTAAAGGGTCTGATATGCCCTTGTTTATTTTGCAAGAGCATAAAAAATTGAGATTAATTGTGAGTGTGCCAGAATCGTACACCACTTATATAAGTACAAAAAGTGAAGTTGAATTTTCAGTTAATTCTATCGCGGGTGAAAAATTTAAAGCAAAAATATCAAGGCTTGCTGGTGTATTAGATACTAAACTTCGTTCTCAGCATATTGAAATGGATGTAATAAACAATAACCACAAGCTGTTACCTGGAATGGTAGCTGAAGTGTCTGTTCCACTTACTTCGAACACAAATGCCTATATAGTACCTGCCTCAGCAGTTTTGAATTCTACAACTGGTGTATTTGTCATTTCAATACATAACAAAACAAATGTTTGGGTTCCTGTTAAAACTGGTAGAACCTATGAGAATAGAACTGAAGTATTTGGACTGTTATTAGCAGGAGATACCATCATTACACATGCTGGAGAAGAAATACGTAATGGTGCTGCTGTAAATAATTTTAGTATCAGGTAGATTGAATATAGCGCTAAATTTTCTTTTGAAATACCTGTTGTTATACTAAATCTAAGTACATTTAAAATATTAAAATGGTTTAAACGTGTATACAAAAGGAATTTCCATTTCGTTTTTATTCCTAATATTTTCTTTGGGATTCTTGCAGCCCGTTCATTCTCAAAAGAAGCGGCATAAGCTTTCTGATTCATTATTAATCAAAATAAAGTATCCCCTCCACCAACCCCATCATTTTTTATTCAATAGAGCAGCATAATTTTGCGGTAGCAGTTCTTCTATAGCGTTTATTTTATGGTCGTTGATGTTTCAATTGTTGCAAGGATAATGGATGCTTCAACATTTCTTTCGCCTCCTGCAATGCGTCCGCTCTCTTCTGCCAGTAATAATCTGTTAATGTAGATTTTTCCACTAATGATTTCATTTGAATATTTGTTGAGTTCTTCATAATTAATCTTATTATTCTGTATCACGATTTGTAAAAGTAATTTAATTTCTTTTATGGAAAATACTTCATCTGCAAAAGGTTTCCGGTTCAGATAATTTAGCAAATAATTCAGCAGCCTGTTAAAGGAAAGAGTCGAAAGGGGATGGAAAAGAACCCCTGTAGATAGCGCAGATGAAGATGTGCTTAATTATATGACACCAACTTATAGCGGCTGGGGTTCTGAAATTATAAATAAGCAAGAATATATTAGAAGAGTAGCAAATCAATCTGGCGGATATTATTGTTATAAGGGGAATGACTTTTACCTAATATCTTACAAGGAAAAAATAATTTTATGGGTAAATCATAATATGTAAATAAAAACTTCTGCTAACATGGGTATTGCAGCAAGCGGGGCTGGATTGAAACGTCGACATTTTGCATCGCTGTACTTTGGTTTCGGCAGACGAGTTTCAATTTGGCTTTTTGTTGTTAACTTCAACTTTATATTTTCAATTGGGCAGCGGTTCCGGGCTGGACATTATAAAATATCCCACCTGCAGCAATACCTGTCCGGTAGAAGAAGCGGAAAATGAACAGGCTCCCATCGAAAAGTTTACAGATAAAGTAGCATCGTGGCTTATTCCAATTGTATTCATTTTTGTTGGTGTTGTTTATTTTTATACCCGTGATGTAAAGCTTGTAATTGCATTATTGATTTTTACTTCTCCTGCAGAATTAGGATTGGCAACACCCTTGGTTACTATCGCAGCTATTGCCCGTGCCGCAAGAGAAGGCATACTTGTAAAAGGCGGCAAATTTTTAGAAGAACTTGCCAAGGTTACTACAATTGTTTTTGATAAAACAGGAACTTTAACTGTGGGAAGCCCTACAGTAAATCGGGTGGAAATAATTGATACAAACTTTAATGAAAATAACTTAGTGCAATTCGCCGCTGCGGTGGACAGGCACTCCAGCCATCCTTTGGCAATTTTAAGTTATGCTGATAAATTAAATCTTACCTATGGAGAACCTGAAAATTTTGAAGTGATAAAAGGCCGGGGCGTTTCAGCAAAAGTGGAAGGCAAATCAGTTTTATTCGGCAACAAGTTATACATGGAAGAAAGCAAAGTATCAATGTCACCAGCTTCAGAAAATCTTACTGATACTGCCATTTACCTTTCGGTTGACAATAAATTAGCGGGCATTTTTTATATATCCGATGCTATCCGTGAGGGAGCAAAAGAGATGATTGATGGGCTTAAAAAAAGTGGCGTTAAAAATATTGTTATGCTTACAGGCGATAATCCAGAGACTGCCAAACATGTTTCCGAACAAGTTGGCATTACAGACTTCAGGGCGAATTTATTGCCGGAAGATAAAATAAAAATAGTAAAGGAATTACAAACTAAGGGTGAAAAAGTTGCAATGGTAGGTGATGGCATTAATGATGCACCAGCATTGGTGCAGGCAAACATTGGTATTGCCATGGGAGCCATGGGTACAGAGGCTGCAATGGAAGCTGCAGATATTGTGTTGATGCAGGATAAGTTAGAAAAAATTGCCAGGGCCCGTGCCATCAGTAAAAGGGCTTTCCGCACTATAAAAGAAAATATTTTTGTGGGCGTGGGAGTTGTACATGTAATTGGAATTACACTTGTTTTAATGAGGGTAATTGGCCCCGTTCAGGCGGCAGCAATTCATTTATTGCCGGATACATTGGTTTTTATTAATTCAATAAAACTCCTTAAGGTAAAAATTGAAGGGTTATAAACCATAAAATATTTAGAAGAATAATATCCCTCTTTTTAAAATGGCATTCCTATAAAACAGAAATCACTACATCGTCTTTTTATTAACTTTTAATTGTCTGAATTATCAACCTTCTTTAACAACAACAACTTATTTTTGCACCAATGAACACAAGCGTAAATAAAATATTTTTACCCCGTAAGGCTACTGTTTATACAGCCGTAATGTTTGCGCTTGCTATGCTGGTATTAATTGTTTCCTGTCCTGTAAAGCGGCTATTATTAACCAACTTTAATTCCACAGCTTCATCTTCCCAAAAAAGCAATCAAAATATTTATCAGGGCGTTAATATTGAAAATAACGCTACTGCTGATTGCTCTGTTGAGAATGATAAAACTGATGTTATAAAATCAGACGTATCACAACAGCATAAGCTACCCCTTCCTTTATACCTTTCAAATATTAATAATCAAGCTGGTTTTGATATTAATTATTTCTTAAGCGGAATTAGTTACAACATCACACAATCAATAGCTTCTCAACATGCTACCCTTCCACTTTTTTTGCAACATCTCCGGTTACTTATTTGATTTTCTTTCTTTTCCTTTTTAGTTCAATCGTAATGCCACTCAGCCTTTGCGCTGCATCCCGGCTATAATTTAATTTATCCAGAAAGAAAATGACACATGAAATATTTGTGTTAGCAATGGTA
>JANLQE010000178.1:0-3958 GCA_031367625.1 Bacteroidota bacterium | reverse complement strand
GAAACATACGGCAGTACTGGCTTCAGCATTAAAGTGCTGTAAGTAAAAAGCAGAATATATAATATTCCTTTTTTCATTATTTGCCAGACAGTAGCAGGTTTAGTTAATTAAATGAGCTTAAACTTAAATACGACAATTATAACAGGGAAGATTTTAATAAACAATTTAAATATTTTAATTCATTACTTTATTAATTATCTTTTTTGCAGTTCGGGTAAAATCAATCCTCATTATTTCCTATTTATTCTACAGTAAGGTAATATTCTTCCCCATTTGCATCTTCATTTTTTTATTTAAAGTATAGCATAGCACTCATCAATAAATAGCATGATATTTTCTTAAAATCCAAGTGTATCAATTACTCGTAATTGAAAAAGGATTCTATCCCATTTATTAATTTTTTACAAAAAAAACTTTTCATTATGCTAACAAAAAAATCAACTGGCAATCAGATTGAGCTATTGGATGACAGTGCAGTTGCTGCTTCAGTTTCCAGGAGAAAATTTCTTGGTTACGCCGGAGTATCGTCCCTGTTCTTAGGAACCTTAGCCTCATCTTGCAAAAAAAATGACAACAACGCCAGTACTGGTGTTGACCTCGGAAGCGGAGATACAGGTATTTTAAATTACGCTTATGCTCTTGAGCAGTTAGAGGCAGCTTTTTATTTACAGGTAGTAAAAACTCCTTACACTGGAATCTCAAGCCTGGAGATGGAATACATGACTGATATAAGAAATCATGAAGTTGCTCACCGGGAATTTTTTAAAGCCGCTCTTGGTGCTAGTGCGATCGGTGCTTTAGAAGTAAATTTTACTTCAATAGACTTCACCAGTAGAACAAGTGTATTAGGTACAGCCAAAGCTTTTGAAGATTTAGGTGTTACTGCTTATAATGGAGCAGGGCAACTTATTTCTACCACCGGTAATGGCCCAACTTATCTGGGGCTTGCAGGAAAAATAGTTTCTGTAGAAGCACGCCATGCTGCACTTATTGCTGATCTTATTGCACCCGGCTCATTTGCAAATACCGTTGACGGCAATGGGTTAGATTCTGCACGTACGCCTGCACAGGTTTTAGCCATTGCAGGTACTTATATATCAACAAAAATTAACGCAAGTAATTTACCATCTTAAAAATTTAAATTATGAATTTACAAAATATAATTTCTGAAATAGAAAAAGTAGATCCAGAGGTTTATGGCAGGCTTGATACCAGAAGAAGTGCAATGAAAAAATTTGCAAATGTTTCCGGTAAAATAGCTGTTGCATCAATTCCTTTAGCTTTAGGATCAATGTTTCAAACCGCTTACGGCCAAACCAGTACGGCTGTAACTGATGTTTTAAATTTTGCTTTAACATTGGAATATTTAGAAGCAGAATTTTACAATAATATTGTGGGCTCCGCAGGATACATGACGGCACCTGCTGCTGCACAAACAGCTTTAGCAAAAATTAAAGATGATGAAAATAAGCACGTTGCTTTTCTTAAAACTGCATTAGGTGCTGCTGCAGTTGCAAAACCAACTTTCGATTTTACTGGTGGTAAAGGTTCTGGTACCGGCCCATTTGCAGGTTATTTAAACAGTTATGCGGTACAGTTAGCAATGGCACAAACTTTTGAAGATACCGGTGTCAGGGCATATAAAGGCCAGGCACCTGCATTACAGGGAAACAGGCCTATTCTTACTGCAGCTTTAGAAATACATTCAGTAGAAGCAAGGCACGCATCTCATGTAAGGCAAATGAGAAGAGCTTTAAATGCAGCAATACCTGCAGGCCAGGTTGTAAAACCATGGATCACTTTAAACCAATCAGGTATCGAATTTCCACCAGCTAATGCTGCAATTCAGCTAAGTTATAATGGTGAAGAACTTACTACCCAGGCCGGAGCTAATATCACAGGTATAGGTGGTAACACTTATATTGATGCAAAAGCAGCTTCAGAATCTTTTGACGAGCCTCTTACAAAACAAGCTGTGTTAACTATAGTTAATCCTTTTATAGTATAAAATGAGTTTTTAATTTTTATTCCTGATGGCTATGTATATAAAAGTGCATAGCCATTTTTTTAACCTTTTTTGTATTAATTATGGAAGCTTTATTAATAGATAATTCAATATTAAATAACAATAGCAGCAATAATCAATCGCCCAAACAAATGAGCTTTACAGATCATCTTGAGGCATTGAGATGGCATATTATGAGAGCAGCAATTGCAGTAATAATTGCAGCAATAGTAATGTTTGTATTTGTAGATTGGATTTTTGATAATATTATTTTTGCGCCTGCCAGGGCCACTTTTATCTCGTACACTGCTTTATGCAACCTGGGTCATAAATTACATATCGGCGATGCTTTATGTATGCCGCCTGTTAATATTCATTTGCAGGGAAATACTATCAGCGGGCCTTTTATGTCTGCCATTACCATATCAATTACGGGCGGTATTATTTTAGCCTTTCCCTATATTTTTTGGGAGCTATGGAAATTTATAAAGCCGGCACTTACTCCTAAAGAAACCAAAACAGTTACCTCCAGTATTGGCTGGGTATCGCTTTGCTTTTTTGCCGGAGCAGCTTTTGGATATTTTTTACTGGCTCCGTTTACCTTTAATTTTTTAGGTAATTATTCTTTGGGTACTACCGGTGCCTATACTTATCTGCCAACATTAGATGATTATATTGATACGCTTACAAGTCTTATACTGGGGTGTGCCATAGGATTTCAGCTTCCGGTAATTGCATACGTATTGTCAAAAATTGGTATTGTGACACCTGCTTTTCTAAAAAAATACCGTAAATATGCTTATGTTGTTATACTCGTGTTAGCTGCCGTTATAACTCCCTCACCAGATTGGACAAGTCAAATGATTGTAACAATACCGCTGGTAGCTTTGTATGAAATAAGTATCCTTTTATCTAAAAAAGTAGAGAGACAAAAGGCGAAAGCTTAATAAACGTTTTAAATAATTAATCAGTATAAAATAAGGTTGCCCTGTAAAATGGGCAGCCTTTTTATTTATACAAATGATGCAGGAATTACTATACTGGTTGTAACGGCTATCTGTTTATAAGTCCTATATTTTGTTGCCATTAATAATTATTTATATAATGAAACATAACCTGTAAAAAAAAGCCTCAGCATAAAATGCCAAGGCGTTTGATAGTGTTAATTTAAATGAAGAAAATTATACTGTTGGAGTAGTTGGAGTAGAAACAGGAGAAGAAATTTTTTGTTCTTGTTCAGGCTTCATACCTTCTTCAATATGATTTTTAACATTGTCTTTGGCATCGTTAAATTCTCTCATGCCTTTGCCAATACCTCTCATTAATTCGGGGATTTTTTTGCCACCGAACATTAATAAAACAACAACAATAATTAATATCCATTCACTGCCGCCCGGCATAGATAACAGAAGATTTGTTTGTGGGATAATACTAAGCATAAAATAAAGGTTTAATTTTTAACTGATAAAGTTGATTAATTTAATTTTTAATAGTATCAAATTTACGTATTAAATTACTTCTTAGTTTTAATAATCAATAATCAATCCATTTTTTTAAAATTACATTTATGGCATATTGGCTGGTAAAATCAGAACCTTTTAAATACAGTTGGGATCAGTTGGTACAAGATAAGCAAACCCATTGGGATGGCGTACGTAATTATGCAGCACGCAATAATTTAAAAGCCATGAAAAAAGGGGATGCCGTTTTATTCTATCACAGCAACGAAGGGGTAGAAATTGTTGGTATTGCAAAAGTGGCCAAAGAAGCTTACCAGGATCCCACAACAAAAGAAGCAGCCTGGGTGGTTGTTGATCTTAAACCTTTTAAAAAATTAAAAACCCCCGTTACCCTTGTGCAGGTAAAAGCAGATAAGCGCTTAGCCAATATGGATCTGGTAAGATTGGGAAGGCTCTCTGTGCAAACAGTAAAAGAAGAAGAGTGGAAACTGGT
>JANLQE010000360.1:0-3057 GCA_031367625.1 Bacteroidota bacterium | reverse complement strand
TTATTTTTTTAGACATTAATATGCCGAAAATAAATGGCATTGATTTTCTAAAAAGTTCAAATACCAGTGCAAATATTATTATGACTACTGCCTATGCTGAATATGCTGTAGAAGCCTATGGATTAGATGTTTTGGACTATCTGGTAAAGCCAATTGCGTTTGACCGTTTTTTTAAAGCCTGTAATAAAGCAAAAGAAATAAGAGAATTAAAAAAAATAACACAAGCCCAACCAAATAAAACCAATGACCATTTTTTTATAAAGTGTAATAATCAGATTGAGAAAGTTTTTTACGCTGATTTAATCTATGCAGAGGCAATGTTAAATTATGTAATGCTTTATACAAATTTAAAAAAGATGATGGTTTATATTACTATCAAAAGTTTAGAAGAACAATTACCTGCCGGCATTTTCATTAAAGTACACAAATCTTTTATTGTGAACCTGAACAAAATAAAAAGTATAGAAGGCAACATTTTAGACATCGGAAATGAAAAGATTACCATCAGTCAAAACTTACGGGAAAAAGTTATTAATGAAATTGTAAAAGACAGGATGATAAAGCGTTGACAGAATAAAACAGCACACAACATAGATAGCCAATGCGCAACTACCTCTAAAAATAAATTCCGGGCGTTGGGGCACATGCCTGGAAAAAGAATGCTATCATCAATAAATTATATCTTTGAACTGTAAATAAAAATTAACTTCAGTAAGCCAGGCAGAGAAAATGCTGTTTCAGCACTATCGCCTTGCCCTGAAACTTATGCAGTAAAAAAACTGCCTGCATTATGGCGAATAGAATTACCGAACGTATCCCGTAGCTATTGGGATGCGGCAACAACAGTTTAATGATTTGCAGTACAGCGTGGCCAATAAAAATATTATTTATCTAACAAACCAGCATATTTATAATTCATCATTTATCATTCTTAATTAAAATAAAATGGTTACCAGAGAATTAAACATATCCCCGGTTGGCCGTGTAGAAGGCGACCTTGATGTAAATGTTTACATGGAAAACGGCGTGGTAACCCGTGCCCACACACAGGCTTCCATGTTTCGTGGGTTCGAAAAAATATTGCAGGGTAAAGACCCACACGCCGGACTGTTAGTAACACCAAGGGTTTGCGGCATCTGCGGCGGCTCACATTTATATTGTGCATCATCGGCATTGGATACTATTTGGAAAACAACACTGCCGCCCAACGCATTATTATTACGTGCCATTGGGCAGGCTGCAGAAAGTTTGCAAAGCGACCCACGATGGTTCTACGCCATTTTTGCAACCGACCTTGCCAACAAAAAATTCAGCAACAAACCATTGTACGATGAAGTGGTAAGAAGATGGACAGCATTTGTTGGAACGTCTTTTCAAATCGGCGTTTCTGCAAGCAGTTTGCCGGTAGAAATTTATGCCATCTTTGGCGGGCAATGGCCGCACAGCAGTTATATGCTACCCGGCGGCGTTATGTGTGCGCCAACATTAAAAGATATTACAAGAGCACATGCAATATTAAATCAGTTTAAAAATAACTGGCTCGAAACAATCTGGCTCGGCTGTTCCATTGAGCGCTACATGCAAATACAAAGTTGGGATGAGTTGATGGTGTGGTTAGATGAAAGTGATAGCCACCGCAACAGCGACCTTGGTTTATTTTTAAGAGTGGGAATAGAATTTGGCTTAGATAAATTTGGACAGGGCATTGGAAAATATATTGCCTTCGGAACTTTTTTGCATAAGGATAAATACAATCATCCAACCATTGAAGGCCGCAACGATGCGTTGATTTGTCCCAGCGGTTTTTATGATGGTAAAAATTACGAAGCATTCGACCACCTGAAAATTAGAGAGCATGTAACGCATAGCTGGTACGAAGATTATCCGCCTGCACATCCATGGGATGAGCCCATGCCCGAGCCAATAGAATCGCAGCATTTGCACAACACCGATTTTAAATCTAAATATACCTGGTCTAAGGCTCCCCGTTATTTAGAACATAACGCCGAAGCAGGGCCGCTTGCAAGGGCAGTGATGAATGCCAACCCTGCAAATTTACCGCATCAATATCAAGACCCTTTGTTTGGCGACATCATGAGCAAAATGGGTCCCAGTGTTTTTGTGCGTTGCCTTGCCCGTATGCATGAAGCTACACGTTTGTATATGAACATAAATAAATGGTTGAGCGAAATAAAACTCGATGATGAATTTTATATTAAGCCCGAAGAACGTGATGGCAAAGGCTTTGGCGCCAGCGAAGCCGTACGTGGTGCATTGGCGCATTGGGTAGAAATTGAAAATGGCCTCATAAAAAATTACCAGATTGTAGCACCCACCACCTGGAACATTGGGCCGCAGGATGATAAAGGAAACCCCGGCGCTGTGGAAGCCGCCCTCACCGGTTTGGAAATTGAAGATGTAAACGACCCCGTGGAAGTGGGCATCGTTGCCCGTTCGTTCGATAGTTGTTTGGTTTGCACGGTGCATGCACATGATGTAAAATCGGGCAAGGAGCTGGCGAGGTTTAAAATATAATTTTATACTTTTTTATAAATACAAAACCCGTTTCTTATTTTAAGAAACGGGTTTTGTTTAGTAATTTTTTTTTTGAGCCAGGCTGAGGTATTTCAATTTGGCTTCGGTGGCCCCGATAGCTATCGGGACACTCTTGTACAGTGGTTTTTTATGGCGGCGGTGCGAACGTACATGGCTTTATAATTTCGTTAAGAAGTGAAATATCGGTGAAATGGTGGAAGCCTTTTATGTGTAGCTTTGTGAATACAATATTACTTTACAATAAAATAAGAAAATGAATACTTTAGAAATTTTAAAGCAAGCTATTCAAAATAGATTATCAATTTCATTTGAATATAATAAAGAAGGAAAAGTTCAAGGCGAAAGAATTGGTCAACCTTATGCAGTTTTTATTTATACTGCTAAAAATACAAAAATACAAAGCACGAAGGTACATGTAGTACAAACCGGCGGAGTGTCTGATTCTGGAAAAAAAAATGAGTTTAGAATGTTTAATATTGAAGAACTCAGTGATGTAAATAT
>JANLQE010000138.1:0-6834 GCA_031367625.1 Bacteroidota bacterium | reverse complement strand
ATGCGGTGCCCATCAATATCCATATTCATATTAACGAGGTTGAAGCTTTGTAAAAAATTGCTCACTCTTCCCCTGCCATACTGATCGTAAGCGCCATTTAACACTACATCTTTACAGCGCAATACATTTGGAGAAGATACACTACCGATAACCCCATTGGCAACCGTTACGCCATAATAATCCTGTGGATTTATTTTATCGGCTACAATTTTCCAGGTATCTGTTTTTTGGGAAAAAGAAAATAAAAAAGAAAATAATACGACAATGAAAGGAACTGTTTTTTTCATACACCAGCATTTTTTTAGATATCTAAATATAAAATAAAATGCTTAAACGGCTGGTTAATCTTTAAGATATTTATCAGATTGAAATGCTGTTTCGCTATTTTGCAGCCTGATAAATTTTTATATGAAAAAAATATTGATTGCACTCTTTGTATTGTGTTGCCTGGCTTTGATTGGTATATATGCACTTGTGCCTGCTAAAATTAATTTTAAAAAAACTATGCTGGTACAGGTGAACCAGGTTAATGCAAACAGGATTTTAACCGATGACACTAAATGGAATAAATGGTGGCCCAAAGATGATAACAATAATAAACAGGCTGATACTGCCAATCATGTTTACAAAAATTATTATTATAGTGTAAATTCTACTATGCTGATAGGAGACAGCATTGTGATTAAAAACAATTCTACACTTGTCAACAGCCTCTTATATGTTATTCCGCTAAACAGTGATTCTATATCGCTGCAATGGATTGGAGAATCTACAGCTACGGCTAATCCTTTTAAAAGATTTAAAAATTATTTACAGCGCAAACAGGTAGAAAATAACGTAGCTACTCTTTTACAAAGCCTGAAAGTTTTTTTAGAGAACAAGCAAAATTTATATGGCATAAGTATAAACCAGGAAAAAGTAACGGACACTCTTCTGTTAGCTACAAGATTTACATCTGCCAGCTACCCGGAAACAGCCCAAATTTATGCTCTTATAAAAAACTTAAAAGATTACATTTTAAAAGAAGGAGCTTTAGAAACCAATAACCCAATGCTGCATGTAATACAGGACAGCGGCATTTTTAAAACCATGGTGGCTATACCTCTAAATAAAGTTATCCCTGTAACCGGGAATTTTCTTTTTAAAAGGATGGTGCCCGGAAAAATTTTAACGACCGAAGTAAAAGGTGGTATAAACAATAACAACAATGCAATCAAAACCATAGAACTGTATATGGATGATTATCATTTGATGGCACCGGCAATTTCATTTCAGTCTTTAGTAACCGACCGGTCAAAAGAAACTGACAGCACTAAATGGATAACTAAAATTTATTATCCGGTAATGTAAAATTACACCAGGCCATAAAAAAATAAAATTATCACTTAAATTTTATTACCATAGCACTGTCACTGTTTCTGGCAATAATATAAGCCTGCTGCTTGCCGATATTTATTGGCTTAATGTGCCGCACCTGCCCTTTTATTGATAATCCGTTTATAGTTTCGCAAGTAAAAACGCCGTTGCCTTTATTAATAAGTATTGTCCCAAAATCTGCATCGTATCTTCCCATCTCAATATTATTATCATAATAATTACCTACCAAAAGTATATCCGGTAAATTATCATTATTAGCATTTATCACTACCGCATCCTTCAATGGAGAAAGCTGTGCTTCCATTGGTAATGCCTGCGTTTCAAAAACAAGATTTCCTTTATTTATAAGGATGGCGTTGGAAAAATAATTGGCTTCAAGCACCTGCGCATTATCTAATTTATCCCGGGTAAATAATTCGCTAAGCGTTGCCTTAGCAAAATCTTCAGCATAAATAAATTTCTTTTTAAGAACAGGGATCTGCTTTTGAAGTTCCGCCATATTAGCAAAGGGAATTTCTTTTCCGCCCGGGTAATAAGTAAGTACCTGTTCCTTTTTACCATTATCATCAAAATCATTGTAATATAAACGCACAGGTTCTTTTTCTGATGCTTTCAACCGGCTGTTTAATCCAAGATTACCAACAATCAAATCTATATTTCCATCATTGTTTATATCACATGGCAGCATAAAATTCCACCAGCCTTTTTTATCTGTCAATTCTTTTTTGGTAAATTTTCCATGGTCATTTATAAAAGCCACAATACCGCCCCATTCCAGGGAAAGTAACAGGTCTTTATCGCCATCTTTATCAATATCAAACCACAAAGCCTGCGTAACAAATCCGGCATGTGATAACCCCGGCGCATATTGTTCTGTAACATCTTTAAACTTTCCCGTTTTATCATTCAGTAAAAGATATGATTGCGGCACCTGCCCATAAGCCCAGGGCATAGCTCTTCCGCCAATAAACAGGTCCATAAATCCATCTCCATTAAAGTCATAAGGCACCACGCAGGAGGCAGTTAATGAAAGGGTGCCGAAGGCATTATCAAGCCGGGTAAAATTTGCTTTGCCATCGTTCAGATACACACGGGGCGTATTATGATTATCATTTCCATAAAATTCATTTCCGCCGCTTGCTATCACAAGATCAGGATTGCCATCATTATTTACATCTATAAAGCAGGCATCTGTATTCTCGTAAATACTATCCGCATCTAAAACCGGTTCTTCTTTTTTAATAAATTTTCCTGATGGCTGCTGCAAAAAAATGACCGGTTTTTTATCTCTAGCAGAGCCGATAAAAACATCTTCAAGTCCATCGTGATTTATATCTGCCACGGCAAGGGCAGGCCCTTCTGTTGAAACCATGTGTGGTATCAACGGTTCCCGGTCAAACTCTACAAAATGATTTTCCTGGTGCAGGTAATTCAGGCTTACCTCTTTTGTGATATCAATCATTTGCCTGGTAGAATTTTTATAATGATCCGTCAGCCTGCGGTAATCAAATGCAGGAAGATCTTTTTTGTAAGTAAGAATTATTGAGGCACTGTTTACAGGTAGTGCTACTTGCTGAAAACTGTTATCAGGCCATATCAAAAACATGGAGTCTATTTTTGTTTTATCCAGTCCGATAAGTATTGGAATTTCCATACTGGATAAAAATCCCTTTACGGGAAATTTTTCATAGGTTCTTATTTCTTTACCGGCATAAACAATAACCTTGGCACCAATAGCATTTATATTTTTTACCGGGCCTTTTAATTTTATCTGCAGCGATGATGATTTTTTATTGAGCTCATTATTTTTATTTTCATACAGTGAAACCGTAGCATCAATGTTATTGGTTACAATATCCAGGTCACCGTCATTATCTAAATCTGCATAAACAGAACCGTTAGAAAAACCTGGTGTGTTCCCCTCTATCCGGCTCCCTTCATCAGTAAAGGAAAAATTCCCATTATTTTTATAGAATTTAGCAGGCAGTTTTATTTCGGGAAATTTATTAATTAGTGCCAGATCTTTTTCGCCAAAATTATTCTCTTTTATTTTTTGCTGTACTTCTCCGTTAGATATAAAATTGATATAATCAATATCATTCATCCGCTTGGGAATACCGTTTGATATAAACAAATCTTTGTAGCCATCATTATCAAAGTCAACAAATAACGGTGCCCAAGACCAGTCTGTTGCTGCTACTCCGCTGTATAATCCCACTTCACTAAATAAGCCATTTCTGCGGTTGAACTGCAGATTATTTCTGGTATATTGATGAGAATAGCCACTGTTGATTTTAAAATTAAAAATATCATAAGAATCCTCTCCCAGCGATCTTTTTAAAATGTAGGGATCTGATGGCAGCATATCCATAGAAATAATTTCCGGGTAGGCATCATTATTTATATCTGCCACATCTACTCCCATAGAAAACTGGCTGGTATGCATTAACCGTTGTTCACCCTCTTCTTTAAACGTACCGTTTTTCTGATTGATATACAGGTAATCATTTTCATGAAAATCGTTGCCGACATAAATATCCGGATAGCCATCCAGGTTTATATCGGCAACAGTAATGCCCAGGCCATAACCAATTGGAGAGCTGTTAATACCGGTTTGCTTTGTAACATCTGTAAAAGTATTGTTACCATTGTTTCTGAAAATACGGTCGCCCGAAACAGGGCTAAATACTCCTGCAAATTCATTTCGGGGGCGAAATGTACCATTTTCGTGTACGGAATGATTTAGTAAATACATATCAAGATCACCATCGCCATCATAATCAAAAAATGCAGCCTGTGTACTGAATCCCGAAAAATCGAGACCATATTCATGCGCTTCATCTTTATAAAACGGCACACCGTTTTTATCAATACCCTGGCAAATTAATAATTGGTTTTTGCTTTTTAATGTTTCATAATTTCCTACCCTGCAGATATAAATATCCAGCAAGCCATCGTTATTAATATCTACAACCGAAACACCGGTTGACCATCCACCATCTTCAGGGATATTTGCTTCTTTTGTTACCTCTTTAAAATTTAATTTACCCTGGTTGAGGTATAATTTATTTTGCTGCTGGTTGGAAGCAAAAAATAAATCAATTAACCCATCATTATTAAAATCACCCGCCCCCACGCCACCCCCGTTATAAAAATACATGTACTTAAAAAGATTGAAATCTTTATTATAAGAAAGATTATTGCTAAAATTTAAACCGGTTCTTTTACTATCCAATACCTGAAACAAAGGCAATTCTTTTGTTTTGGATTTACATCCTGCCAAAAGAAAAACCAGCCACAGAAAGCATGCACTGATAATATGATAATATCTTTTTTGCATTATATTTTTTGCATTTTTTTTTATTTTTTAAAACCGTACAGTGCAGGGAATTCATCATTTCTTACTATTAAAATATAGCGCTTATCCTTACCCTTTATTTCTTTAATATCCATAATTTCTCCTGGCAGGTTTAAGCCGGATATGTTTGAATTAATCCAGTCGAAATTTGCTTTACCTGTATTTATAAGTACACTGCCGTAACTGGCATCAAGCCTTCCAAACTGTGGCGGAAAACCAAATTTATTTCCACCTATTATCAGGTCTGGTTTATTATCGTGATTGATATCTGCAACACAAATTGCATTCACACTGGATAATTGCAGCATTACCGGCAATTTTGTAACCGTGAAATTTCCGTTTCCATTATTCATGGCGATCACTGAACTGCAGTAATTAAAGTTTTTCACTTCAGCTTTATCTGCTAAATCTTTTCCAAATAATTCCTGAATAGATTTTTTGGCATAGTCGCTGTTTTTTAAATTCTGCTTTTTTAATAATGGAAACTGCTCTGTTAAATCCCGCTTTAAAAAAACAGGCATGTCTTTTTCATTTACCCTTTTTGTTATAACCTGATCTATGGAACCGCTCTGATCAAAATCATTTAACCACATTTTTACAGGCTCATTTGCTGAAGGCCGCAAATAAAAATTTTCTCCAATATTACCGAGGATCAAATCTTCTTTACCATCGCCGTTTACATCTGCGGTTGCTACTGTTTGCCAGTAACCAAACATTTGGGAAAGCCCGGTATTTTTAAGTTCCTCAAATTTATTTTTTTTATAAGTAAATATCCTTGGAGCCATCCATTCACCCACCACTACCAATTCTTTTTTATTATCTCCATCTACATCTGCCCATACTGCACCTGTAACCATTCCTGCATGAGCAATGGCGGGGTTCATGCTGGCAGTAATATCTGTAAAATGACCCTTACCATCATTAAGATATAAATAACTTGTGGGCGTAACGCCGTACGAAAAAGGAACACTCCTGCTGCCAACAAATAAATCCAAATACCCATCTCCATTAAAATCATTTGCAACAGCAACAGCTATATTCATATCATTATTTGGAAAAGCCTGCGCATCCAATTCAAAATTTCCTTTGCCATCATTCTTATACAACCGATGCTGCAATTCACGGCCCGGCGGGCGAACATTATTTCCACCGGAGCCAATAAATAAATCAAGATCACCATCTCCATCGCAATCAAAAAACAAAACAGCAACATCTTCAAAATCGGCATACTGTTTAAAAACGGGCTCTTGCTTACGTACAAAGCCAGTTGCAGTTTGCAGGTACAACTGTCCCGGCTGCCCTTTAGCCCCGCCAATGTATATATCTTCCAGTCCATCACCGTTAACGTCTCCTTTTGCTATTTTAGGGCCTTCACGGGATAGCATTTCGGGCAGATTACGTTCATAGTAAAAATCTACATAATCATCTTCTTTATGCTTTTCCATTTGCGTTGCCACCGGTTGTAACAGCGTTTGCTTTACTGGTGCAATATCATTATAAATATTACCTTTTTGCGTGGGTTGTTGCAATAGATGAACTTTATTTATTTCTGGATTTTCATATTTTGAATAGGTTCTGTCTGGCCAAACAATGATCATTGAATCTACTTTTGTTTCTTTTCCTAATCCTATTATTTGTTTATAATCAACAGAGGATTGAAACCCACGGGCCGGTACTACTTCACGATAATATACCTGGCCGGCTTTGTAAACTTTTATTTTACTGCCGATAGCAAAAGTGTTTTGCCCTTTACCTTTTAACATCAAGCCTATAAAATTATTTTTATTCTGTTCCCTTGAATAATTGCGATATATAAAAGCAGGCTGATTTTCATTATTGATAATTACATCCAGATCTCCATCATTATCAAGATCGCCGTAGGCAATACTATTAGAAAAAGTAGGTTGTGAAAAACCCCAGGATTTGCCAACATCTGTAAATTGTAAATTTCCATGATTTTGAAATACCCTGTTTGGCAATGGAGTAACGGGCAGGTGTTTCAGCACTTCATCCATTTCTACTTTTTTGCCGGTCTCCTGCATTTTTTTATACACATCATTATATAAAAAATCTAAAAAATCCAGGTCACCCAAATCTTT
>JANLQE010000122.1:0-9461 GCA_031367625.1 Bacteroidota bacterium | reverse complement strand
TCCGGGTGGGATGCATTTGCAGCCGCAGGATCAGTATCATCTTTAGTATTATAAGTATTTATGGAATCAGTTTGGGCAGAATTCTTATTTGTATTATCATTAATGCCGGCTCCATTACCTTTATCATTTGATTTATCAGTACTATCAGCAGGATTATTTTTACCGGAATTTTTTTTCTTAGTTCCCGGCTTTAGGATTCCATCAATGCCCTGATTGACTTTTTCATTCACTTTATCGGTTGCCTTATTTTCAGCGCTGGCTTTTAATACATCTTTAATTCTTTTTAATAATTGTGCATTAGTAGAAAAACTGTTGAAACAAATAATAAGAGATAAAATAAATAATTTCAGCAGTAAATATCTTTTTTTATTTTGTTGCATAATCTTTTATTTTTTCTAATATTTATTATATTTCAAATTCAGAAATACCCCTTTAATAATCATTTTATTACTGTCGTAATCCATTCCCTTTGCAGCAAATTTTCCTGAAATCAGTGAGTCATTATATTTTGTTATAGTAACAATGCCTTCGCCCGGTGCGAATGAATTACCTTTTAACGGTGTCATATTCATGGTTGCTTTTTCCTGCTCACTATTAACCATTACAGGAAAATTTCCTGTAGTAATTTTTTTTATATAAATGTCAATGTTAAGCATGTCCGATACTTCCAAAATATGTTTGGAGGCACAAAGCTGAATGGTAAAATTGCTGTCGTACCGTGATCCCACCGGGTAATCGCCTTCATAATTTATATAGGGCTGATTATTTTTTGTAACATTTACTTTAAAATAAACCTGGCCGGTGTCTGCAATGTTCAATTCTTTTATTTCGGGTATTTTTTCTGAATCATTTTTTGTTTCAGCAATTATTTCTTTATCATTTTTTACAAAAGATTTGCAGCCAGCTATATTAACAATACATAGCGTAATAATTAAAACATTGAAGCTTAAATTATTTATCAAAAACTTTTTCATATTGCTTAGGAAAATTTTGGTTTACATTCTTGTACTTGTTGCAATTGTTTTAATTACCCGGGATGGAGCCGGAAATACTGCTGTTGTTATCAAAGTGTTACCGTTAATTGAAATAGTAGCTGTTGTGGTTAATTTTTTTGGATTATACTGTGGCTCTAAGGTTAATTTTAATTGATCTCCCATTAAGCTCCAGGTGCCCTTCATTGTAGTTACTTCTGAACTGTTTGGTGCAGAAAAACCAATTATAAACGTATGATCTGATTTGTATTCCCCCCAGGAATCGCCGGCTTCTTTCGACGATCTTTCTTCCATTGACTTACCCATCATTTTAGCGCCTTGTTCGCTATAAAATCTTTTTTCGGAAACAGCTTTCCATTTGCCAACAATGGATTGCGCATCGCATTTTGTAAAGTTTAAAAAGCCAATGGTAATACAGGTGAGAGCAAATAATACTTTTAATGTTGGTGATGTCTTTTTCATTTTGTTTTATTTTTAGTTGATTAATTTATTAAATGTTCTATTTTTTTTAAGAATTAGAGTTAAGAATTTTTTGTTTCGCAAAAATTTGATTTACATTCTTGTACTTGTTGTTATCATTTTAATTACAAGGGTTGAAGCCGGAGTTTTTACTGTTGTTATTAAAGTGTTACCGTTGATTGAAATAGTATATGATGAGGCTATTTTTTTTGGATTGTATTGTGGTTCTAAAGTTATTTTCAACTGATCTCCTGTTAAGCTCCAGGTTCCCATCATTGCAGTTACTTCTGAATTATTTTGGCCTGAGAAGTTCTGGATAAATGTATTATCTGCCTTGTATTCAATACTCGAATAGCCAGGTTTTTCCGGTTGCCCTTCCATTGACTTGCCCATCATTTTAGCGCCTTTTTCAGTATAAAATCTTGTTTCGGAAACAGCCTTCCATTTGCCAACAATGGATTGTGCTGTACACTGGGTAATGCCAGCAACGCCAACTGTGGCGCATGTAATAATGAAAATTGTTTTTAATATAAATGTTGTAGAATTTAATGTAAGTTTCATTTCATTTCTTTAGGTGATAGATTAATTCCTAATTGTTTGTACCTGGAATCTTGCGCAATCTTCTGCCTTCTTCTTTATAATATTCTGAATTCATAATTTCTTCTATATAAGGCTGAAGCTGCTTTGCAAAGTCCATTGCCTTTTGTAATTCTGCCGGTGTGGGTTGTACTTTTTCCGATATTTGATCAGACTGTACATAGAATTGTATATCCTTATCCATAGCTGTGTTTATTTTAGCATCATTCTTTTGCCTGATCGCTTTTACATATTCGATAGTATTAGCAGCATATTCATGATAATACTTATTAACCGCCGGATCAGCGAAATCAGGAACTTTAATGTTTATGATACTGCTACCAGGTTTATTGGTTTTTTGTGCCTTCAAATTATTAGCAGATAGCATGAATACTGCAAAAACAACTGTAATTAAAATTGAATTTTTCATTTGCTATATTTTTAATTAATTTATTTAGATCATTTCATTTTTTATACAGGATACAAATTTCAGTAACACTGCATTTAATTATACTACCCTGTTATGTAGTTTTAAAAATAGCTGACGTTGAAAAATACCACCTATTGTATTAAGGCATTAAAATAGAAAAGTACCTCCTGACTATGCCACTCCGATATACGGAAACAAAAGCTATAATGTTTAAAACTAATTAGGCAATTGCTTCCGGGGTTGCCATAAAAAGAGGACGGGCAAACAGTAAAGCGACACTTAAAATCAGCATCAAAAAAACGGTAGAATTGCCGGAATAAGTGCAGTTTTATTATTGGCGCTCATGTAATTTTTAAAATTCTCTCTTCCAACTTTCAAGTATTGCCGAAAACGGGATATTTTTTAATGTCCAGCCCGTTACCGAAAATAAATAGAATTGCAAATGCTGAAAAAACTTTTATTGGTGCAGCAAGTCAAGGCAAGCCCGAACTGTAGGTGATAGCGAAATGCAGATGAAACCATATTCTTCAGCCCTTGCTTTCTTCAATATGAACAATGTTAGTGGTTGTGTTGGCCATGCATTATGGTTCTTTTTTATTTAATGGCTGCATTTTTCCAATTTGAGTTAGCATAGCTATCATATCTTTTTCTGACCACTTTTCTGCAAGCTTGCCATCTGCAATACGATGAATGGTAATAGAGGTCATCTTCATATCATTTCCTGTTCGTGGTGCACCTGGTAAGTCACCTTCATGTTTACCGTAGGATGTAAGTCTCGTTACCACTTTATCATCTTCTGCAATCTGGTCTTCAATTTTATGATAGCCAGGAGTTGCTTCAGCAAAAAGTTTAAATGATTGCTTTACACCTTCGAATCCAGGTGCAAACCATGGTGCAGGATTATGGTCTATGTAATCTTTGGAAACCAATTCATCAATAATTAATATGTTTCCCTTATCAATTTCTTCGTAAAAGCGTCGCACAAGTGCTTTGTTATCCTGAGTTGTCATAATATTTGTTTTAAAGTTTAGTTTTTTTGTAATTAAACTGCTTATGGTTCATAATGCTTTTTTTTGAATAAAAATGGCTATTAAAAATATGATAACATAAAATAAAGCTGGTGGAATATAAACTCCCGGACTATCTAATGATTTCATTTTTTTCATTCGCAATTTTTTATTTTGAAAATATGAGTAAAATTTATCTCTCAGCTAAATGTCTGCCATTTCAGCAAGGTCAAGAATTCGGGTTTGAGGGTTCATCATAACTTTCCCTTCCACTCTAACCCATAAATTACGCAATGCATCTAAGGTGTCTTCTGCTTCCTTCAAACTGTCAAATTCTAAATCAATGATAACATAGTATGGGTCATCAAGCGGTCTAAATATCTTGTAACGACGTACATTGTATTTTTTACGGTTAATTGGGTCACTCTCAAATGCTTTTTTCCATTCGTCATAGTTTGGAACTTTATGTTCAATTTGTAAATGAATACTTTTTCCTTTTCCCATTTTGTTACTGTTAATTTAATTCAATTCAATCGTTAAGTATTTATTCAAAATTTCTACTTGGTACATTTTGAATAAAATTTATCTGCTACCTCAATCCTAAAGTGAAATGAACAATTCACTTTTTTAAACGATTTTATTTTATTTCTTTTGCAGATTTTTTTTATAACTATCAATCACAAACTTATAGAATAATATATTTGTACACACTACCCGGTTATGTAGTTTTTTGAAAAAATAAAAAACCGGCAATTAAATCCGGCTTTATAAGCACAATGATGGAGGGGGCTTATTTATGTTGCTTATGTATCAGTTCAAAGCGGGAATGTACCTGTAGGATTTCGTAAATATTTTTTACATGATAGCGCACCGTATCAAGAGAAATAAAAAGTTTTTCTGCAATTAATTTATAGCTCATTCCATTTACAATACATTCAAGTATTTCTTTTTGTCTTTCCTTAAGCTGCACCTCTTTCTTGTCAGAAAGCGGTTTCATTCCTGTACGAAAAAGTTGCAGTGTTTTGCCGGCAATGCTTGGCGTCATTGGCGCTCCGCCATTATACACTTCACTAATAGCTTCAAGAATTTTTGATGGTGGTATTTTTTTCAGGATATATCCGCCGGCACCAGCTTGTATAGCACTGAATATTTTATCATCATCTTCAAACACCGTTTGCATGATGACATAAATGTTGGGGAAATTTTCTTTAATTACCCTCACCGCTTCAATGCCGTTAACACCAGGCATATCAATATCCATCAGCACAACATCAGGTGCGCTGCGCTTTATCTTGAATAGTACATCAGCGGCGTTATCGTAAGCGCCCACACAGTTAAAGCCAGGCATGCCATTAATCAATTGATAATAACCATCCCGTAGCAAATAATTATCTTCAAAAATTGCAACATTGATATCTTTGTCCATTAGTGTGCAAAGTTTAAATAAATTTACGTTAAGGCAACTACATAAAAGGGTAGTTTAATCTTTTTTAAAAGGAACCTTCAATTCAATACGTGTGCCTTTCATCAACCGGCTTGTTATGTTTAGCCTTGCACTGATTTCTTTGGCACGTGCCTGCATATTTTTTAGCCCGTTGCCTGCCGGTACAGCATTAGCTGAATCAAACCCTGCGCCATCATCTGTAATTATCATAACAATATATTGAGCCTGCTGGGCAATGCTCACCTTAACCGTTCTGCAGCCTGCGTGTTTATAAATATTGTTGATAGCTTCTTTGAATATGAGGTAAAAGTTTTTTCTTTTTGCCATGGGAAGCTTCAAGGCTTTTAAATTTTTATCAACATCAAATTGCAGCAGAATATTTTTACCTGATAATAACTCGCCTGCAAAATATTGCATGCGTTGCAAAATGTTTTCAAAGTAATCATTCTTAGGATTTACCGCCCACACAATATCATTCATGGTATCAATCATATTACGTGATGCACTGCCCATTTTTTCAAGCAAGGATTTTGCATTTTCAGCATTTGTTTCAAACTGCCGCCCCGCAATTTCACTATAAACAGAAATGCTGTTAAGGGTTGAGCCAATATCATCGTGAAGGTCTGTGGCAATTCTTTGCCTTACTACAGAAAGTGCCTGGCGGCTACGTTTGCGGTAATCATACACCGCAAATATAATTGCAGCTAAAAGAGTAAACCACAACAGATAAGCCCACCAGGTTAGCCACCATGGCGGATGTATAGTAAAACTAAGTATGGTAATGTGTGCTGATTGGATACCGTCGGAATTTTGAGACCTGACTTTAAAAATATAATTACCCGGAGAAAGATTTGCATAAGTAACAGATCGGTCTGTGCCTGTAGAAACCCAGTTACGGTCTATTCCTTTTAACTGATAAAAATATAGATCTGTTCTTCTGCCGATAAAAGAAACAGATGCATACTCAACCATAATTACATTCTGATTATGCGATAAATTGATGGTTTTATTTTGCAATAATGAATCAACAGAAAAACTTTGCTGATCTGCACTAAAGCCTGTTATCAAAACATCCGGTGGCGGTGGTTTAATTTTAATACTGTCAGGGTTAAATAAAACTACGCCGGAATTTGCTGCCACCATAAAAAGACCATTTTTTAATTCGCAAAAAGCCTTGGAAAAAACATGGTCTTTAATTCCATCATTCAAATTATAATGAGAAATTTTTTTGTTGGATAAATTTAACCGTTCAATTCCGTTGCTTGCAAAAATCCAGATATTATGTGCCTTATCTGCAATGCCGCCAAATGCCTTATTTGATGACAAGCCGTTGGTGGTATTAAAAAAATTTACCGTGTTCCTTAACTTATTGAACATAAAAAAACCCTTGCCTAAAGTGCCCCCAGTAATAACTGAATCGTTTAAGGGGAAAGGAGAATAAATCTGTTGCGGAAACAGCGGTTTTTTATCCATCAAACTTTCATCTGCATTAAAACTGTTGAGTCCATACGTGCTGGTTGCCACCCACACAATATTTTTATCATCTACAAATAAGCCATCAATAACTGTTGATTTTTTTGAAGCACCTCCATATAAATTTTTATAAACAACTATTTTATTTGAATCAGCATTCCATTTTCCTAACATGCCGCTATAAAGGCCAAACCAAAAATTATTTTTTTTGTCCTGTGCAATGTGCATAATTGTCTTATGCTCAAAAACAGCAATTTCTTTATTCAAAAATTTACCGGTTGTATGGTCAAGAATAGAAAGCATGCCATATTGCGAGCCTATCCAGATTCTCTTTTTTTTATCTTCACCAATACTCCAGGCACGGTTCATCGGTTCTCCAAAAGAGGAAGCGTTGTTTTTATCATGCACATAATTATTTTGCAAAACAAAATTGCTGTCGTATTTAAAAACGCCGTTTCCCCAGGTGCTTATCCAGATGTTTTTTGTGGTGCTTTCAAAAATGGAAGTAATATTTGCCGAAAACTGTTGAGGCATATCAGGCCCCTGATCAAGATATTTAAACTGCTGCAGGTGCGGATTAAAAATATTCATGCCCAGGTCAGTGTCTAACCAGATGTTTCCTTCACGGTCTTTAAAAAAACCATAAATTAATTGGTCGTAATGTAAACCATATTCAGAGCCATTCTCGTGGTTGATAATTGTAAAGTTGTTTAACTTTTTATCGTATTTCACTAATCCGATATTGTCTCCGCCAAACCAAATTGTTCCATTATCATCATCAAAACTTTCATGTATAACAGAGTTGGGTGATATCTTTCTTTTTTTATCTGCTTCATGCAAAAAAGAATAATTAAATAATTCATTTTTGATGGTATTGTATCTGCATAAATTACCATGAAAATCGGCCATCCATAAATTATCGCTTTCATCGGTATTAAAAAAAGCAATGGGATAATAGTTTTTAAGTAATTCTTTAACCGCCGGATTAACCGGATAGTTTATTTGTTTTTTATGATAATCAAAACATGCAATTTCATAGCCCTCATTTTTGGAAATGAGCAACCAGAATTCTTTTCTTTTAGTGTTATATACTGCTGATTTAATTAATGCTGAATCGCTGATGATACTACTAAACAAAACCGGTTTTGCTGATGCATAATTATATTGAAATATATTTTTTGTTGTAATGATCCAAATATTATTTTTCTCGTCTTTTATTAAACTGCAAACATTGGATACGTTGCTGTCTAACGCATCGTTCATGTATAAACGTGTAAGCATCCTTTCACTTCTTTTATAGATATTTATGCCATCGCCATTTAATATCCAGATATTTTTTTCTTTGTCCTCCACTGGTTTTTCTTCATCCTGGCTAAAATTGGTTTGCATTGCTTTATTGCTGAAGCTGTAAGTATTAAAATTTTTACCATCAAACCGCTGAATGGCGGTAGCAGTGCTGAACCAATAAAAGCCTTCGGCATCCTGAAAAATATTTACACGGGGGTTAGATAATAATCCATCTTCAACAGTGAGGTGCTGAAACACATAATTGTTTTGTGGAAAAGAATAAAGTGGAAGAAAAAATAGTACTATGAATAATTTCATGCAATACATTTAACCTGCTTATTATCTATTAAACTCAGGACAATTTAATCTATTATTTGTTCTTTCTATCCCGGCGGGGTTTTCACAAGGTTACGCCAACAATATAAAAGCCCTAACTGTAAAACACCGGTGTACAAAAAGAGTGGCTGTCTTTATTTGCATGATATATTTCACGCCGGGGTTTCGCCGGAAGATGTTTTATTATTGGTAGATTTTTCTGGCGAAACCCCGGCAGGACAAAATGTAAAGCGCTCAAAACATTATTACCATTTTTGATAGTGGTATCAATAACAGACCTAAGGAAGGATCTCAATTTTTTTCCTGATATCGTTCCTCTAAAGCATTATGGGATCAACTTAGTAAAGTTGCCCAAATCGTTTGATCTCCCATTTTGCTATTCAGCAGTTTTATTAATGATCTTATTAATTGTAGGTTCTAACTGTTCGCCATGCAACCCCCTTTCAATTATCTTTCCAGTGGGATCAATCAGAAAATTATCCGGGATAGGCTGAACCCCATATAATTCAGCTACTTTATTTTGCTTTTTCAGGTCCGAAATATGTATCCACGGTAATTGATCTTTTTCAACGGCTTTTTTCCATTGTACGCCATTTTCATCTACCGAAACACCAATAATAACAAAGTCCTTATCCTTAAATTTTTCATAGGTAGCTTTTACATAAGGGTTATCTTTTCTGCAGGGTACACACCAACTTGCCCAAAAATCCAGTAACACATACTTGCCTCTGTAATCAGAAAGTTTAATAGGATTACCATTGATATCGTTCATTGTAAAATCGGGTGCCACCGACCCAATAACACTACGCTTTTTCCCTTCGATTCTGGTGGGCATTTTTCCCAGAATTGCCAATTGCTTCACATCCTCTCCAAGATTGAGATAGTATTCCTCTAATTTTAATGCTGGTATCTCATCTGTAATAAGATATAACATCATTCCACTGGCCAAAGAATTTGGATGATTACTTACAAAATCTCTTTGAAAAAGTAAAACGGAGTCATATAAGCTGGTAATCTCTGCATACAACTTCTTGCCTTCTTCGGTAGTATTTCCTCCCTGTTCTTTAAGCTGTACCTGCAAGGGTTTTATTTTCCCATAATAATCATTCATACGGCTCTGCGTATAGGCATAATCATCATTACCAGGGGTACCTGTAACTTTAATTGTAGCGAGATCATCGTTACTGCCTTCCATTTTTATCTTACCCTTTTCGATGAAAAAAGTGAAATTTCCATTATTGCTTCCTTTCAATTTTGTTTGTGCCCAAACGATGGCAGGTTTATCAGCCTTGCCTTTATAGGTAAACTTATCGTTATTGCCGGGAACAAGAATCCTTTGTGTCTCTTTAGGATCACTACCTAGAATACTAAGGTAAACTGTATCATTTTTAAGTCCTTTTATCTCTCCTTTGATCTCGTAGGTAAATGACGATTGACCCTGACATAAGTGAACAAAA
>JANLQE010000067.1:0-8609 GCA_031367625.1 Bacteroidota bacterium | reverse complement strand
AAAGCAAATGAATATTGCGCCATAATACATTTCCGTTTACCTGTTTTACCAATTGAAACATGTGGTGATGATTATTCCAGTAGATCCCGGTATAAATAAAGCTGAGGATGTAACTAAGGAAAACCGGCAGTATTGGTTTAAGCGCAGCAAGAGAGCCATCGTGTGGTACTTTTATTTCTAATACCATTGGTAATGATAATGGCAAGTACTCCATCACTAAAAGCTTCTATTCGTCCCTTACCCATAAATGCAGTAATAATTTATTTAAAACGGTATCAAAATTTCGGCTAAAAATATTAAACATCAGACCAGCAATCTAAATAGGAAAATGTAAATACAATAATGCTAAATAATAAAAATCAGCCAAGCTGCTTTTTAAGAAAACTTTCAATAGCACTGCAGGGAACTAAAAATGGCTTTTCATCAATCACAATATTTAAATTTTGCTCCTGTACTGTATAGGAGCCAATAATTGCATTTCCAAAAATGCTGAGATTAAAATTTCCTGCGTTCACATCACCCGTAAAGCTGCCACCCTGGCCTTCTACACTTGATTTTGCTTTCTGTAATATGGCTTCTGGAGAGCCGGAAAACGGGATAATAAAATTACATGCTGACATCAGTCAAAATTAACGAATATAAATATTAAAAAAATGCACCTATAAAATTATAAGTGCATTTTTAAAAAGAGGTTTAATTAAATTTTTATTGATGAACTCTTCCGTCTTTTTTATCTTTATTGCGGCCAATAATATATCCGCCTGCTCCACCTATCACAGCACCAATAACGGCACCTTTAGCATTATGCCCTATCACAGCACCCGCCACCGCACCACCTACAGCACCAATAGTTGCACCTTTGGCAGCCTTGCTCCATCCTCTTCTCCTTGTATTAGTTGTAGCTGTAGAACCATTACCAGATGAAGTGGATCTTGTATTGCCATAAGTACGGGATGGCTTATTAGTATTAGTACGGGTAGTTCCGGTTGTTCTCCTGGTTACATTTGTATTGGTTGCTGCACCTGACATATTACCGTTACGGATAGCAGCAGCAGAAACTGCTCCTGTATCGGTTAAATAACTGCTTTTATTCATTCTTAAAGAGTCAGTAAGCAACAAGAGGCTTTTATTAGTTTCTAAGTCTGTTGTGGATTTAGATTTGCACGCTGCAAACAAAGAAGCAATTGCAAATACAAAGAATAACTTTTTCATAATTTTAGTTTTACTGTTAATCAATCTGTTTATATTTCGGGTAAGTACCAGATAAAAAAACGATTCTTTTATCTGGTAATCATAGTATATGGAAAACTGTGCCATAAAATAAAAAATGATTAACAAAAGATATTAATACTAAAAAAAGATATTTATAATCAACTTCCCTTTAGTCTTTTAAAGGCAGATACCGTAAAATAAAAAAATTGCTTAAAATTCTTTAAATAGCTTTTATTTTTTTCTGAAAAGGCTGAATTAATTAAACAGATAAGGAATTGTTTTGTAAGAAAAAATAAAGCAGGAATTGCCCTGGTAATTTTGAAACACACACAAAATCTTTTGTAGAAATAAAATTTGTTATTGATCAGTCTAATTAAATATATTGGATTGCTTTGGATATTATCAATGCAGCAAAAAAGCATAAAATATTATACTAATAAGCAGTTGATTAATTTAAAAACTTACAGCTATAAACTTTTTTAATGCCCGAAATTTATTTCACTTAATACTTATCGGTATCAGCTTTTTTATTGTGCAGGTTTAAATGCACTTGCCATCCGGTGTAAGAATTTATCATTTCTACTTCTGCAATAAAATGGGTGTAAGCAGCATTTGTAGAAATAGCTTTAAGTGTGCTTGCAGTAAAACGCAATGATTCTGTCGGCTCTTCCATCTGACTGCTAAAACCCATGGCGGTATTATCAATTATAAGATGGGTTTTATTTACCAGGCGAAAGATATTTTTATAAATTCTGGCGGCTTCATTATAACTTTCTCCACTGTACATAGTACCCTGCCAGCTTGCTGTAGTATCTTCCGTAGAATGAAAGCGGAAAAGAACTGCCTTTTCTGCACCGGGTACCGCAGTGTTAGCTTCGTAAGTATCCACATCAGCCTGGGCACTTATGATATTACCCTGTATGCTTCTAAAATTATTTTTAAAGCTGGATATAATTTTATGTAAGGAATCTGTAAAAGCAGGGGAGGGAAGAATAGATTTGTAAAACTGTGCATTAGAAATTGTTGTTGCAAATATAAAAAACAGCGTAAAGGATAAAATTTTTCTCATAGTATGAATTGGTTTTGGAGCAAGATAATTAAAGGTTTTTATACAAAGTGTATTCTCCGTTATTTATACATTTTCTTTTTATGAAAAGCCTTATGTAAGAGGAAGGCTTTTTTATTATCTGAATTTTAGAACAATATCTACATGCAATTACATGCTTTACTACATGGCGGTTGATTTAAAGAAAATATATTTGACAGTAAATTTTAAATTTAAATTAAAAGCCGTTGCTTTAACTCTTACCCCCTTAAAATGTAACCTCCGTTTCTATGAAGAGCCTTCGAAAGAAGGTTTTTTTATTTATAATAAATTCCCACTACAAGGCATAAGGCACAAACTATAAAAAGAATAATCAGTAAAGGATAAATAAAACGCAACCATGCTTTAATGCTTATGTTTACCAAAGCCAATGAAGGCAATATTAAACCGGTAGGGGTTATAAATCCCATAATACCCATGCCGAATAAATAAGCATTTACAATTTCCCTGCCTGGCACATTTACCAATACCGCCAATGCTCCCATAATGGGCATGGTAAGCACTGCCATGCCGGATGTAGAAGAAATGAATAATGTAAACAGCATGTACAGTACCAGCATCATAACAATAAAGAGGGCAGGGGGCATGGTACTTACTAAATTTGCTGCATAAAAGATAATGGAATCGCTTATATGCCCTTCATTTAAAATAACGGTTACTCCCCTGGCTACACCTACAATAACCGCCACAGACAGCAGACTTTGAGCACCCTTAATAAATGCTGCAATAAAATCTGTTTCTTTCATGCGCAAAACAATGGCAAGCAAAATAGCCGATGCAAGAAAAAGGGTAGTCATTTCCAGGAGCCACCATTCAAAAAAAACCACACCGCCAATCATAACTAAAAAAGTAGAAAGAAACAGCAGGAGCAATAATTTTGTTTTAGTATCTAAAGGCGCATATACATGATCGGTAGTTAACAGCCCGGGATACGGCGAAGCAACATGGCCATCTGTTTTATACACATAAGAAGCCTGTGGGTTCTTCTTTATTCTGTTGGCATATTTTACAATATACCAAATGGTAATTACTGTGGTTATTACAAACATTATAATTCTTTCTATCAATCCATCAGACCAGTTTACGCCTGCTGCATTAGAAGCAATTATAGTAGAAAAGGGGTTAGTAAAAGAAGAAAGTGTGCCTAACTGGGTACCGGCAAATATAACAGCAACGGGTACTATTAAATCGTACCCCGCCGCTAAAAAGATGGGTACCAGTACCGGGTAAAATACGAGCGCTTCTTCTGCCATTCCGTAAGAAGAACCGGCAAAAGAAAAAAGAAAAGTAAGGATGATGATAAGCCAGGCTTCTTTTCCCTTCATGCGGTAAGATAATGCAGACAGGCCTTTTACCATTGCTCCCGATTCATTAAAAATCTGCATAAAACCGCCGATAATCAAAATAAAAAAAACAATATCTACAGAGTCATAAATTCCTTTTACAGGAGCCTGTAAAACTTTAAGAATACTTTGTTTATCAGAAGGTAATTGCTGATAAGAACCCGGCACAGATACCGGTTTTCGGATGGCACCGGATTTAAATTTGTCCAGAGAAATATTAATTTTTAATTTATCAAGTGTTTGCTGGGTAAAGGGTAGTGATGAGTCTTTACCTGCTATAGAATATTTAAAAGAATTCCCTTCTGTGTAGCCAAGGGTATTATACTTTCCGGCTGGTATAAGCCAGGTGGATAATGCAGCTAAAATTATTACCCCCATCAATATGGTAATGGGCGAGGGAAGTTTTCTTTTTAAAATCATGCATGGTAATTTATTCTTAAAGATATAAAAATAAGATTCCTTATTAATTTATGAATTAACGGGTCAATAACCAAAAATAAACTCTTCCGTAAAGTTTTAGCAGTAAATTGATGAGTACAAAAAACACTTTAATTATGAAAAAGATTCTTGCACTTACAGCTCTTTTCGCATTTTTAGGAACAGCCTCATTTGCGGCTCCAAACCATCAGTCTAAAAAGAAACATCACAAGCATCACAAGCACCATAAGCACATGGATAAAAAAGATGACAAAAAAACAAAAATGTAGTTATTTTTTAAACTGCCGGAAATAGTTTTTGCTATTCTTTATCTTAGTTTTATGCCGCAGATTCGCAGATTTTAATCTGGGACTCTACGGCATTTCTTTTGAAAAATAGGCAAGAGATAAATACCCAATTTGACCTTTGCCAAAGCTTTTGGCCTTAATAAAAAATGCAGAACTCATTACAAAGCTTTGGCAAAGGTTTTCTTATTCGTGTATTCGTGGCAAAATATTTTTTAATTGAGTATGTTTCCGGTGATAAATAATTCACTATTTTGCCGGTATGAAAGCGGCATCATTAAAGGAAATAAAATCGGAATTGGAAAACCTTCCGCCGCAGGAATTAACAGCGTTATTATTAAGGCTCAGCAGATATAAGAAAGAAAATAAAGAATTACTAACCTACCTGATTTTTGAAGCAACAGATGAGCAGGCCTACATCTCTGCGGTAAAAACAGAAATAGATCTGCAGCTTTTAAACCTTAACGCAAAAAACTTTTTCCTTGCAAAAAAAACTATCCGTAAAATAATACGCACGGCTAATAAATTCATAAAATACAGCGGCGCCACGCAAACACAAATAGAAATATTAATGCATGTTTGCGACCAGTTGAAACAAACCGGGTTAAACATGAGTAAAAGCCCGGCACTTGCAAATATCTATACTTCGCAATTAAAAAAAATAAATGCAGCGTTAGGTACGCTGCATGAAGATCTGCAATATGATTATATAAAAGAATTGGCCCGGCTGGGATTATAATTATTATTTAAAAACGCCTTCTTTAAACGCTGCTTTAAATCTTTTAAAATCGGGGATAGAAACATTCTGCACATAACTGTTACCGGGGTTATTACTGATGTATTCCTGGTGATAATCTTCGCCTTTATAAAATTTAGTAAAAGCTAATACTTCTGTTACTACTTTGCTGCTGTATTTTTTACTATCGTTAACGTTTTTTATTTCTGCTTCAATAATTTTCTTCTCAGCTTCTGTTCTGTAAAAAGCAATTGAACGGTACTCGGTACCTGCATCATTTCCCTGGCGGTTAAGCGTAGTAGGATCCTGGCTGGCAAAAAATGCACGTACTAATGCTGTGTAACTTATTTTTGACGGATCGTAATACACCTGCACTGTTTCTGCATGGCCAGTTTCGCCACTGGCTACTTTTTCGTAAGTGGGATCGGTAGTATGCCCGCCTGCATAGCCGCTTACAGCATCCCTTACACCTAACAGGCTCTGAAAAACAATTTCTGCATGCCAGAAACAACCTTCTGAAAAATAGGCCACCGCTTCATTTGCAGTAGCTGTATCTGAAGAGCCTGCAGCAATTTTTGTATTGCCACCCTGGGTTTGTGTGCAGGATATAAAAAGTGCTGCCACAATTATGAGAGAGGTAAAAAGTTTCATTATAATAATTTTAAAGGTTTGATGTAATAACGGTTTAAATAAGGCAATGGTTCTTTACAATCTGTTAAATAAAGCTAAAGCCTTTGGTTTATCAATGTGCTATTTGGACTGACATTTTTAATATTACGGTGACAAATGTTTTTACCTGTAAATTAGCAGTCTTAATTCATCTTTAATACCTGACGAAAGCCCTTGATAATTATTTTTTTGCATTTGTATTTCGCTATTTAAAACATCATCCACACAAAAATGGTAACATCGGTAAATGATTTTGAAAATGTATTTTTTATAGGCATAGCAGGTACGGGCATGAGCGCCATTGCACAATACCTGGCAGGCATTGGTAAGCAGGTGAGTGGCAGCGACCGCTATTTTGTGCCAGGCGATATAAATGAAACCAAACAAAAACTGGAGGCAGAAGGCATACAATGTTTTCTCCAAAATGGCGAAGGCATTACACCGCAAACCCAGCTTATTGTTGTGTCAACCGCTGTAGAAGATACCGTACCCGAGGTTCAAAAAGCAAAATCATTATCTATCCCCATTATTAAAAGAAGTGAGCTGCTGGCCATCATTGCAGACGGTAAAAAAACAATTGCAGTAGCAGGTACTTCCGGTAAAAGTACCACCAGCGCTATGCTTTTTGATATTTTGCAATACGCCGGTATGCAGCCAGGCATTATCAGTGGTGCCGGCCTTGTGAGTATTATTAAGAGAGGAAAAATTGGTAACGCAAAAGCAGGCAAAGGGGAGTGGCTGGTGATAGAAGCTGATGAAAGCGACGGCTCCATTGTGCAATACCATCCTGAAGTTGGCCTGCTGTTGAATATTGATAAAGACCACCAGGAGATTGATGAGCTAATGCAGCTCTTTGGTGTTTTTAAAAATAATACCAAAGCGTTATTTATTGTAAACCGGTCCAATGTATTGGCAAGGGAATTATCAGCCGATAGTAAAAATGATTTTTCGATAAATGAAAATGCCGGTTTTATGGCGACTGATTTTGAGCAGAAGGGATTTCATATTCAATTTAAGATACAGGGAATTCCTTTTTCATTAAACACTGTAGGCAGGCATAATATGGAAAATGCGCTGGCAGCTACGGCTGTTGCCGCACAGTTGGGTGTGCCGTTACAAACCTGTGCAGCAGCTTTAAAAAATTACGAAGGCATTTACCGCAGGCACCAGGTATTGGGCAATAAAAATGGCGTATGGGTGATAGATGATTATGCCCATAATCCGGCTAAATGCGCCGCTTCCATTGCGGCCTGCCAGTATGTAGCACCAAAAGTGATCGCCTGGTTTCAGCCGCATGGCTATGGGCCTACCCGTTTTTTAAGAGAGGATTTTGTAAAAGAAATTGCAGCAGTATTAAGGCCTGCGGATGAAATATGGATGAGTGAAATCTTTTATGCAGGCGGCACGGCAGTAAAAGATATCAGCGCCAGCGATTTAATTACAGACATAAAAGGCCTTGGTAAAAACGCTTTTTTTGAAGCAGACCGAAATAATTTTTTAACTACCGTGAGGCCGCATCTCAGCAACGATTGTGTGTTGCTGCTGATGGGCGCAAGAGACCCCGGGCTGGAACAGTTCAGTAAACAATTGTGGGATGATTTATAAAATTAATTGCTTACTATTTTTTTAAGTGCAGTAATATAGCCCGTATGCAATCCTTCATGATAAGGTAAAAATACAATGGCATCATCAATACCTGCGATGGTTGCACCATAGCGGGTATTAAAAACAGTATAGTTGGTAAAGAGCTTGTTGGTATAATCCGCCTGCAGTTGATCCAGTGTGCTAAATAATAATTTTTTAATGGCTTCTATTTCTGCCGCATCTACAACAGCTTCCGGCTTTGTGCCAGACTTATAATTAGATAAATATTTTTCTTCTACAATGGGTTTTAAACCTGCCCTTATATAACACAGGCCCTGCTGTGCTGCCACCAGGTGTGCCAGGTTCCAGATAATATTATTATTAAACCCTGCGGGTATTTCATTCAATTGTGCAGGCGATAAATTTGCAATGCTTTCCAGCAGCCATACCCTTATTTTTCTGATATTTTCTATTGTTGGGTTCATATTATTTATTTGAAAGCGAAGATATTTTTTTTCAATGGAATAAAAGTCTTGATCATTTTTTTTAAAGCAACAGTCAAAAAATTATTTCTGTTGTAATGCGCTAATTTGTTATTCAGGTGTGCCGTGGCCGGGGGCTTTTTTGTAAGTTTTCCTCAACAAAAAAGCATGAAGGGCTGGCTGTTCCTGGCGTGGGGTAGCGCAGGGGGTAAAAAAGAAAATGCGAAGCTGCTGGAAGCGGATTTTGAAAAAATCCTAACCTATGGCGTAATACGAATTTACTTTCACTAATTTTTATATGGATTTTATTGCCTTAGAGTGGCTCACCTTTACAAGATGCTTTCTTATGGCTTGTTCTATCCGCTTAAGCATTAATTCATGATTATGAGGACTTGCTACTTCTTTAGCTAAACTTTCTAGTATATCTGGGTCAATTTCTAAATTATATTTATTAATAAAACAAAAAAAAGACAATGTGATACAGGCCATTCTTTTATTCCCATTATTTATAACATGATTATCTATAATAAGATAAAAAAGAATTGCAGCTTTTTTTACTAATCCTTTATATAGTTGGATACCATCAAATGTTTGAAATGGTTGATTTAAGGCTGTTTCTATTTTTGGAATATTGTCGCTATTTAATTCAGGAATAGGCTCTTTATTTTTTGAATGGATCTCCTGAGTAAACTTAAACAATGCAATAAATCCACCCAACGGAAGATCAATAATAATTTTACTCATGGCTGAGCTTCG